>DASVNS010000281.1:0-2687 GCA_036383735.1 Phenylobacterium sp.
GGGATGCGCTCGCGGTTGAAGTGCGCGTGCTTCTCGAAGAGGTGCAGGTCCTGAACCAGCAGCGGACCGCGCGGACCGGCGGTCAGGCTGTTCTGGTTGTCCGACACCGGGATACCGGCGGCGGTGGTCAGGGTCTTGGGCTTGTCCATGGGGGTCCTCTTCAGCTCTGAAGGGCACCATGCGCGCCTGCCCGGCTTTAAGGAAATCGATAATAATTTGGCGTTAGATCGACTGTGCCTATGGACCTGGTCGTTCAGTTTTTCTCGCACCTGCGAGATTTCCGCGATGGGGTGCGTCGGGCCGCAGCACCTTGAATTTTGATTTCATTAACTAACTTCACCTGTAGACGCGTAGCGACTGTCACGTTGTCGCATGTTGCGGCGCGCAACGAAGCCTTAGGGCTGGCGATGACAAGCTGCGGGTTCGCGATGACAAGGGATCTCAAGACATGGCACGTTTCGCCGCCGCCGCCCTGACCGCCGCCCTGGCGTTTTCCGCCGGCGCAGCCCAGGCCGCTATCGAGCTGACCTTCACGGCGCCGGGCGCCCAGTCGGTCTATATCAACGGCTTCCAACCCAAGGCCGGCACGGTGGTGGATCCCGACATCCACAGCCTGTTGAAACTGTCGCTGCTGAACGTGTCAGCCAACGGCTACCAGTGGAATTTCGGCTACGACCTCTCGAACACGTCGACCGATACCTCACGGCTGACGACCATCGGCTGGAACGTGACGGAGGACTTCGGCGGGGTTACCGGAACCTCCGGCCTGTTCGATCGGTACGCAACCGGCGGGGAGATGTCGTCGCTCGGGAAACTGGACCTCTGCCTGAAGTCGAACTCGGGCGGATCGTGTGGGGGGGGCGGCAACGGGGGTCTGACGTCCGGCGCGAGCGGTACGGGCCTGTTCAGCCTGACGTTCGCCAGTCAGAGCACGAGCTACGTGACCAAGGACGTGCCGGTCTACAACAACAAGGGCAAGCTGATCCGCACCGACCACGTCAGCGTGCCGGTGGTGACCGTGATCGCGGCGCCCACATCGTTGACGCTGAACGACTTCGCCGCGCACTATCAGGCGCTGGGTGGCGGCGGCTCGACGGTGGGCATCGGCTCGATCGCCCCGCTCCCGCCGCCCCCGCCGCAGAAGATCGCGCTCGAGAGCATCGTGCCCCCATCCCAACAGATCGAGCGGGAAAGCCTGGTCGCGGTCCCGGAACCCGCCACCTGGGTGATGATGATCACCGGCTTCGGTTTCGCCGGCGCCATGCTCCGCCGCCAGCGTTCCGCGCTCGCGCGCTGATCCACCGCGTCGGACGCGCACTCAGCTGAACCAGCTGCCCTTGGCCAGCGGGATCTCGGCGACCTTGCGCACGACGTCGCCGCTCCGGCGCTCCACCTCCAGGGCCTCGATGTGGCCTGGTATGTCGATGCCGCCCATGTTCAGGGCGTGGGCCAGCTTGCGCGCCGCTACGAAGTCCGTCGTGGTGGCGATCGTGATGTGCGGCAGGTAGGGCGCGTCCAACCTGAGCGCCGCCTCAATGGCCCCCACGTGCAGGGCGTCGTGCAGTTTCAGGATGGCGCCGAACCCTTCGTCGGGGATCAGGAACACGTGGAATCGGCCGACCATCGGCTCCGGCGCCACCAGCGCCGAGCGCAGGCGGAAACGGATGCGCGGCAGGTCCGCCGCCACCTTGCGCACCTGCTCCGCGAACACCGCGGACGGGACCTGGGTCCCATGGAACACCAGCGTGAAGTAGGGCGGACCCCGGCTCCCGGCCCGGCGCGAGCGGATGTCCGTGAGCCAGGCCAGGTCGGTCTTGTCGAAGTGCGGGCGCGCGATGACTTCCAGCGCTTCCATCGACATGCCCCTGGCCCCAGAGGGAGCCGTCCAGACCTACTCGGCGGCGGCCTGCGTCAGCCCGATCTTGGGCGCCAGCTCGCCGCCGGCATAGCGCTTGGCCATGGCCGACAGCGGGATCGGCGTGATCTTCGAGGCCCAGCCGGCAGTCCCGAATTCCTCGAACCGCTGGCGGCACACCACGCGCATCGCATCCATGGCGGGCTTCAGGTACTTGCGCGGGTCGAACTCACCCGGGTTCTCGGCGAACACCTTGCGGATGGCGCCGGTCATGGCCATGCGGTTGTCGGTGTCGATGTTGATCTTGCGCACGCCGTGCTTGATGCCGCGCTGGATCTCTTCGACCGGCACGCCCCAGGTCTGAGGCATCTCGCCGCCGTACTTGTTGATCACGTCCTGCAGGTCCTGGGGCACCGACGACGAGCCGTGCATCACCAGGTGCGTGTTGGGCAGGCGGCGATGGATTTCCTCGATCACGTTCATCGCCAGGACGGCGCCGTCCGGCTTGCGGGTGAACTTATAGGCCCCGTGGCTGGTGCCCATGGCGATGGCCAGGGCATCGACCTCGGTGGCCTTCACGAAGTCCACCGCCTGGTCGGGATCGGTCAGCAGCTGGTCGTGGCCCAGCTTGCCCTCGAAGCCATGGCCGTCTTCCTTTTCTCCCATGCCGGTTTCCAGCGAACCCAGCACGCCCAGCTCGCCCTCGACCGACGCGCCGACCCAATGGGCTATGTCCACGACGTTCCTGGTGACCTTGACGTTGTAGTCGTAGTCGGCGGGCGTCTTGCCGTCGGCCTTCAGCGAACCGTCCATCATCACCGAGGTGAAGCCG
>DASVNS010000282.1:0-4259 GCA_036383735.1 Phenylobacterium sp.
CAACCTGATCACCCGCGCCGGCGCCGACCGGGTGCTGACGATGGATCTGCACTCCGGCCAGATCCAGGGCTTCTTCGACATCCCCACCGACAACCTGCTGTCCGCGCCGCTGCTGGCGAACGACATCAAGGAGAACTACGAGAAGCCCAAGGACATCATGATCGTCTCTCCCGACGTGGGCGGCGTGGTCCGGGCGCTGTCGGTGGCCAGCCGGCTGAACACCGAGCTCGCCATCGTCGACAAGCGCCGCTCCGGCCCCGGCAAGAGCGAGGTCGCCAACATCATCGGCGACGTCGCCGGTCGCCGCTGCATCCTGTTCGACGACATGATCGACGGGGGCGGCACCCTCTGCAACGCCGCCCAGGCCCTGATCGATGGCGGCGCCACCGAGGTCTCGGCCTACGTCAGCCACGGCGTGCTTTCCGGCGCGGCGGTGGAGCGTGTGCAGGCGTCGGTGCTGAAGGAGCTGGTGATGACCGATTCCATCGCCGCGCCCGACCGCGTGGAGACCGCCCCCAAGATCCGCTACGTCAGCTGCGCCAGCCTGATCGGCGAGGCGATCCGCCGGATCGCCAACGAAGAGAGCGTGTCGAAACTCTTCGACTGACGGCTCGGGCCCAGCCACGCTTGCCGAACGCCTGCATCGGCGGGTAAGCCATGGTGCATCGGGGGCGGACCACAAGAAGCACCACTCGCAAGAGCGGGGAAAGCCGTCTGATGCCGTTCCGTCCCGCGATTCGATCCGCCAAGGCCGTGGCCAGCGCAACGCTCGCCGCCCTCTTCCTGGCCAGCTGCGCCGAGCCGCCGCCGGTCATCACGCCGCCGCCGCCGGCCGTGGCCGTCAGCCTCTCGCCGAAGCTGGTCGAGCTGGCCAGCGCCTACCGCTACTACATGGTCCGGACCACCGCGATCACGCCCGACTTCCCGGACGGGGCAGGCGTCGCCCGCGCCGTGCAGACCGGCGCGTCCTACGAGCCCCAGCAGCTGGCGCGCGGCGCCGTCGCCTATTCCGCGGTGATCGCCCTGCAGGACAAGGCCTTCGTCGATGGCGTGCGCGTCTACGCCAAGGATCCGGTGCAGCGGAAGCAGATCGCCTATGAGATCATGAAGGACCCGGCCTATGCGGTGGGCATCCCCGGGTCCGCCGGCGCCGCCGGCCTGGTGATCGCCACCCTGGGCGGCGACGCCCAGCGGCTCTACGATCAGGGCAAGGCCGTCAAGCAGGCCGCCTACGACCTCCAGAAGCAGCCCTGGTCCAGGGACGAGGTGCTCGGCCGCGAGGCTCGCCTGGCCAACGCCAAGAGCCTGTCGTCGTCGGCCATGCTGGGCGACGTCGCCGAGACCACCCGGCTGCAGCAGGCGTCCACCGGGCTCGCTTCCCTCGGCCTCCCCTCCCTGGGCCTGGCCGCCGCGCCCGTCGCCCCGCCCTACACGCCCACCGTCATCCGCGGCCTGGCCATCGCCGCCCTGGCCGCCCTGGGCGAGGCCACCGACGCCAACGCCGAACAGCTGATGGCCCTAAGTCACGAGCCGAACATCGGCATGTGCATGAGCACGTCCAAGCTCAACCTGTACCAGTGCCTGGCCGTGGCCCGCCCGAACTACGAGGACGTCTTCTGCCTGGGCCAGCACGTCATGATGGACACCGGCCGCTGCGCGATCCGCGCCGCCGGCCTGCCCGAGCCCATCGAGGCCCGCTACATCCCCGACGCCAAGACCATCGCCAAGGGCATGCCGACCAAGAAAGCTCCCGTGAGCAAGGGCAAGAAGAAGAACTGACGCGCGCATTCCGTGTCTTCCCCCGTTCGGCGGGGGAAGTGGCCCGAATTGCGGAGCAAGAGGGTCGATGGGGGAAGTGGCTCCCGTCGGCGCAACCTCCCCCATGGTCGCCCGCCCTTCGGGCATAGGCGACATTTCCCCCGCCGGACGGGGGAAGCGAATGATCCCCAACGCCCGTTGCGCCGCCCTAGGCTTTTGTGTATCTACGCGCACCCTTTCAGCCCTTATGGGTTTGGACTTCCATCGCCGCGCGCGGGACGCGCGGCGGTTTCGTTTTGAGGCATGGCCATGGCCGAGATCGTTTTGAACGTTGAAGTGCGTGAGCGGACCGGCACCGGTGGCGCGCGCGACACCCGCCGCGCGGGCCTGGTGCCCGGCGTGCTGTACGGCGGCTCGCAGGCGCCGGTGGCCATCGCGGTGAAGTCGAACGAGTTCCGCAAGGCGCTCTACACCGGCAAGCTCCTGGGCCACCTGGTGACCCTGAAGCATGGCGCAGAGACCCAGCCGGTCATCGCCAAGGTCATCGACATGCATCCGGTGACCGACGAGCCGGTGCACTTCGACCTCTACCGCGTCGACGCGCACCAGCAGATCAAGATCGAAGTGCCGGTGCACTTCGCTCACCAGGAAGAATCGCCTGGCCTGAAGCGCGGTGGTTCGCTGAACGTGGCGCTGCACACGGTCACCGTCTCCTGCCACGCCGACCAGATCCCGGAAGAGATCGTCGTCGACCTGACCGGCAAGGAAATCGGCGACGGCATCCGCGTCGCGGACCTGAAGCTGCCGACCGGCGTCGAAGCCGCGCTTGACGGCGACATCGTGGTGGCCTCGATCGCCGCCGCCAAGGTCGACACCGGCGGCGCCGAAGGCGAAGCCGCCGAAGGCGCGACCGAGGCCTAAGGGTCCCGGACCCTCGCGGAGGTCGATGGTGCTGATCATCGCCGGCCTGGGCAACCCAGGTCCGACCTTCGCGAAGAACCGCCACAACCTCGGCTTCATGGCCGTTGACGAGATCGCGCGCCGCTGGGGCTTCTCAGCGGCGCGTTCTCGTTTTCAGGCCCACGCCTCCGAGGGTCAGATCGACACGCCGCAGGGTCCGGTCCGCGCCCTGATCCTGAAACCCCAGGGCTACTACAACGAGAGCGGCCGCTCGGTCGGCGAGGCGGTGAAGTTCTTCAAGCTGGACCCCGCCCTCGACCTGGTGGTGTTCTACGACGAGATCGACCTGGCTCCCGGCCGCTTCCGGATGAAGGCCGGCGGCGGGGCGGCGGGCAACAACGGTGTCCGCTCCATCACCGCCCAGGTCGGCCCGCACTTCCGCCGCGCGCGGCTCGGCGCCGGCCATCCCGGCGACAAGGCCCTGGTCCAGGGTCACGTGCTGTCCGACTTCCACAAGGCCGACATGAAATGGGTCGAGCCCCTGCTCCAGGCCTGCGCCGACGCCGCGCCCCTGATGGCGCTGGGCGAGGACGAGAGATACCAGGCCGAGGTCATGCGCCTGGCGCCGGCGGACAAAGCCGATCCGCGCAAGCTCGCCCAGGAACGGCAACGGGGGAGCGATTGACGCTCGGCCCCACCCGTGGAAGCTGAGCCGCAAGGTCGGAGTTGTCCATGTTCCCGCTTATCGGGCTGTCGCTCGTTTTCTCGATCGCCGTGTGCGTCCACGTGGTCCGCACGGGCCGGGAAATGTACTGGCTCTTCATCATCCTCGCCTTCCAGCCGCTGGGCGGGATCGTCTATGCGCTGATCAACGTGCTGCCCGACATCTTCGGCGGCTCGACGGCGCGGCAGATCTCCAAGGCTGCCCGGGAGACCCTGGACCCCAGCCGCGAGTACCGCGCCGCCAAGGCGGCCTGCGAGGACACGCCCACCGTCCGCAACCGGTCGCGCCTGGCCGCCGCCGCCGCGGGCCTCGGCAAGCACGACGAGGCGGCCCGCCTTTACGCCGAGGCGGCCCAAGGCATCCACGCCGAGGATCCGGCCCTGCTGCTCGGTCGCGCCAACGCGCTGCTGGAACTCGACCGCCATGCCGAAGCCCTGGGCGTCCTCGAGAAACTCGGCCAGGACCAGTCCAACGGCCGAACCCCGAACGCCGCCCTGGCGCTGGGGCGGACCTACGAGGGTCTCGGCCGCCTGGGCGAGGCCGACACCGCCTATGAATGGGCCGCGCAGCGTCTCCCCGGCTTCGAGGGCCTGGCCCGCTACGCCGCCTTCATGGCCCGGCACGGCCGGCGCCAGGAAGCCGAGGACGCCCTCGTCGAGATGGACAAGCGCCTGACCAAGCTCGCCTCCCAGTTCCGCAAGGAAGGCCGCCACTGGCGCGACCTCGCCGCCAAGGCGCTGGCCGAGGGGTAACGACCTCCCGGCCGTCCTCTCTCCCCCTGCTCGTCCCTCTCCGATCCCGCCCGTCCCTCTCCGCTCGTCCCTCTCCGCTCGTCCCTCTCCGCTCGTCCATCTCCGCTCGTCCATCTCCGCTCGTC
>DASVNS010000283.1:0-5152 GCA_036383735.1 Phenylobacterium sp.
TGGGCGAGCAACACCGTCAGGGCCGCGCCCGGGTCGTCGGCCAAGTCCCGAATCAGGCCGCGCGTAGCCATGTCTGTGCGAGTCTCGTGGAAAACATGGCTCGCCCCTTCAACATCTACGTCCGCCCGCGGAACTTCGACCTCTGCGATCGACCGGCGCGCGTTGCCGATGCGCCTCCCAGAATCGTCATCGGCCGTCGCGTCGTCGGCTTCATCGGCCAAGTCCTCGGCTGGCAACGGGACCGAATAGAAGGTCGCCGCGACCCCAAAGCCGTCGGACGGCGTCAGCAGGACGGCCCCGATGCGGCTGTGGGTCAAGGGGGCGCCAGCCACGACGCCATGGGCGCTGAGCAGCGCCCCCAGGGCGGGCGGCATATCATCCGTCAACGGATCAATGGCCTGCATTGCGCTGGAACAGGCGGCGACAGCGTAGCGAGCCTCCGCCAGGGCGGTCGTTCGCGTCGCATCAAGATCGCGCTCCCAGATGTGCTGTAGGCGGAAGAAGCCGTCCGGCGCACCATAGCCAGCGTCGCGGGCTGTATAGACGGCGAGGCCCTCCGTCTTCAGATGATCGACGATGGGCTGGACGCGCTCGCGCCAGGCGGCCTGCAGGATTTCCGGGTCAAGCAGGGAGTCCGGAAATTCCCCGAACAGGTCCGAGGAGACCCGGCCGCCCGCGGCGAGGTAGCGGTCCATTCCCACCAAGGTGAATCGGTCATCCTCAACGGTGGCCCGATCGTGCTCGATGACCTGACGCAGCTGGTAGTCCTGAAAATAGCCGTCCAGCGCCGTCTGGGCGATCTCGGCCTGCTGCTTCCTGTCCGGTAGGCGGGCGAACAGGCGGGCCTGCTTCAGGGTCAGCTTCCCGGCGCGCAGGGCTTTCAGCACGGTGGGATGCACCGCCGACAAGGCTTCCAGCCGCTTGATCTCCAACGCGGCATAGCCCAGGGCGGTGGAGATGGCCTGGGTGTCCATCCTGGCCTTCCGCAACTTGCCGATGGCGGCGATGACATCGGCGATGTGCACCGGGGCATGCTCGGTATTGGGCAACACGATGGCGGCGGCCTGCTGAGCCTGGGTCTCCGCCAGCAGGCAGTCGATCGGGTAGTCGTCGCCAATGTCGCCGCGGTCGCGAAGGATCAGAAGCCCCAGGCGCCGTCGGCGGCCGTCGAGGGCCATATAAGCTTGCTCGTCCTTCTTGCCGGCGCGAACGATCGGCGGGATCACCACGCCAGCGGCGAGGATGGTCTCGGCGAGCTGGGGCACCCCATCGTCGGCAGGCTCGCCGAAACGCAAATTCTCCTTGGCGAGGCCCAGGTCGCCGAGGCGGACCTGGATGCGGGTCATGGCGAGCGGCGCGGTGGCAAGGGTGGCGTCAGTCTGGACTTCGGTCATCTTCGGTTAGACTCCAGCGCCTGGGCGAGGGTCATCCTGCCCCTGGGCGCACCCCACCCCTCCCTTCCTCCATTCTTTCGCCCGCGGCCGGGCCGAGCGCCTGGGACCAGTCGTTCCAGTCCCCCCAGGGCTGCGGCGGCAAGGCGATCGTCGCCGCCACGCCGAGGTCCAGCAAGCGCGCCTTCAGCTGCTCGGCGGACGCCTCGCCGTCCTTTCCCCGATCGGCGGCGATCAGCACTGAGCGCACGTCGGGCGGCGGAGACCAGACGCGAAGATTGCGGGTTGATGTCAGGGCCCAGCCCGGCAGCCCAAACCACTCCGTGGCCGAGAGGGTGGTCATGACGCCCTCCGCCACCAGCATCGCTTCGGCGGCGGCATCCAGCCGAACCGCGCAGCCGCCCGGGGCGAACCCGACCGTCTTGCGGGATAGACGCAGATCATAGGCCCTGCGGCCGTTCGGCGCGAGGTAGGTGATCTCGACGCCCGTGATGCGGCCCTGGGCGTCGGTCACACCCGCCACGAGGGCTGGTCGGTGATGCGGGGTCTCCCGATAGACCGAGACCGGCGCCGAGGCGTTGTGGCGCAGAGACTCAGGCCCGGGCAGATCGCGGGTCACGCCGCGCAGCCGACAATGGCGTTCAGATAGGGTGCGCTGGACCGCGCGCCCGCCCGCCCAAAGTCGCCGCGCGGCCTGCCGGCGCCCGTGATGCGACGCCGTCTCGGGTCGCTCGACCGCCTCGCGGGCGGACCCGACAGACGTCGGGGAGCCGCCGGCGTCGATCAACTGATGGGCGCGCAGATGGTCGAGCACGGCCCGCCAATCGCCGTCGCCGAAGGTGTGCACGACGATCCGGTCCCCCTCCAGGAGGAGCGAGACGGACCGGTCGGCCGGGCTGTGCCCGGGCGCTGGGATATTGGCCCGACGGCCCCGATCGTAAAGCTCGCCGCCCAAGGTTTGAACAATGGTTCTAAGGGACATCACACACCTTCCGCATCGCTTCGCCCGCACCCGTCCTTCCTCTTGCTCCCAGAGGAGCACAGCCGGACGCAGGATATTGCCAGTATTCCTGCCGGCGTTATCGGCCAAAATGGGGCGTTGCGGGGCCCGCCCCGCTCAAGGGGGTCGCAGGTGACGCTCCGCGGCGCCGGCGCAGGGGGAGAACGCTCCCCCATGCCGTCATTTGGGCGCCCTGAAATGAGGACTGAACGGTCAATCAAGCAGGACTTTTGGATAAATCCGGTCTAGCTCTGCTTCCCTAAATGGGAGACTGCGGCGCGTGTCGGCCAGGGACCAGAGCCCCAACGAAGAAAACCTCGGCGAGGAGGCCTGGGTTGGCGCCGCCGATGGCGAACACGCGATCCGCCTGCGCCGGGTGACGCATTATCTGCGGCAGGGGGTGACGCTTACCGAGGTTCGGCTGACCGAAGGCGAAGACGGCCTCTTCACGATCCGCCTACGGATGTCCGACCGCGCCGGCGAGTTTCAGCTCTACAAGCAGGACATTGCTGAGCCCCGCAGCTACAAGGATCTCGGCTTGGCCGTCGCCACCATCCGCAAGGAATTCGGCTTCCTGGGTACAATCACCCTGTCGACCGACCGCCGGCCAGCATCCGCCGGCGCGTAATCCGTCTTTTTAAGGCCCCTCGCTTTTCCAGGACCGTGATGAACAGCCTTACTCGCTACGCCGAAGCCAAGCTCGCCGGCTTGGAGGCGCAGAGCCTTCGACGTTGGCTGACGCCGACGCACCGTGAGGATGGTCTTTGGGTGGAACGCGGCGGGCGGCGCCTCTTGTCGTTCTCGTGCAACGACTATCTCAACCTGTCGCATCACCCGGCGGTGAAGGCGGCCGCGCGTGATGCGTTGCAGGTCCATGGCGTCGGGTCGGGCGCCTCGCGTCTGGTGACGGGCGATCATCCGCTGCTGTCGGCGTTGGAAGCCCGGCTGGCGCGGCTGAAAGGGACCGAGGCGGCGTGCGTCTTCGGCTCGGGCTATCTGGCCAATATCGGGCTGATCCCGACCTTTGCAGGGCCGGGCGATCTGATCATGGTCGATGAACTGGCCCATGCCTGCATCTGGGCCGGCGCGAAGCTTTCGGGCGCAGCGGTCTTGGCGTTCCGTCACAACGATGTCGGCCATTTGCGCGCGCTGCTGGCGGACCGCCGCACCGGTGTAGGCCGCGTCATCGTCGCCACCGACGGGGTCTTTTCGATGGACGGTGATCTGGCCCCGCTGGATGAGCTCTCGGCGGCATGCCAGGACTACGACGCCTGGTTGCTCAGCGACGACGCCCATGGCGTCGGCGTGCTGGCGGAAGGACGCGGATCGGGCGCGCTCTATCCGGACGCGATCATTCCGCTGCAGATGGGAACCTTGTCCAAGGCGATCGGCGGCTACGGGGCCTATGTCTGCGCCGCCCAATCGGTCATCGACCTCCTGAAGACCCGGGCGCGGACCGTGGTCTATTCGACCGCTCCGCCGCCGGCTTCCATCGCCGGCGCGATCGCCGCTCTCGACATCATCGAGAACCAGCCGGAGCTGGTCGCCGCGCCCCTCGGCAACGCCCGCGCCTTCGCCAGCGCGCTCGGGTTGCCCGAAGCGCAAAGCCCGATTGTTCCGGTGATTGTTGGCGAGGCCCAGGCGGCGCTGTCGGCGTCCAAAGGCCTGGAAGAACAGGGTTTCCTCGTGGTGGCTATCCGCCCGCCGACCGTGCCGGCCGGAACCGCTCGCTTGCGTGTGGCGTTCAGCGCCGGGCATTCGCAGACAGATGTGGCCGACTTGGTTCGCGCGGTCCGACCCATCCTCACGCGGCCATAGGCTCCCGTTGGCCCAAAGCACGGTTTGAAGCGACATGTCGGTCGCTGGGTTGCGTCGGCGCCTCATCGCTTCCGCACCGTGATCACCACGCGCTCGATCCAAACCCCACAGGCCTCGGCCGCCATCTTGATCGCCTCGACATAGTCGCGCTTGATCCGGTCGGCAGCGATGCCGGTCGGTGTCGATAGGGTCAGGACGCCGTCCAAAATCCCGTGAAAACCGATCCGGTTGAACCAGCTGCCGTGCGCCCCGTCGCGGATGAGCCGGCGGATCTCGGCGTTGATCTGCGGCCACGGTGGCTCGTCCGAGCCTGGCGCGAACATCAGGGGCAGCGAAGCCGCCTCGACCTCCACGGTCGGCTCCACCTCCACCGCTACTTCAACCTCTACCGGCGGAACGACCCCTTTCTGGCGGAGGATCCGCGCCAGGTTTAGCCGCAGGTCCGCGGCCCCCCGCTCTTGGGTCGCCAGTTTCCCGAAATAGGCGCAAGGGCTGCGGATCTCGGGATCCTCCAGCGCGATGGCTATCATCGTCAGGACGCGGACCCCATGGCGGCGCCAGCCCCAATACACGGTCTGATCGTTGTGTCGCTCCGGCTGTGGCAGCAGCTCGGCCGCGGCGGTGGCAATCCGGGCGGCGTCCTCCGGTGTCGCGCTGGCGGGATCGGCGAGCACCCCATCCCGCACCAGCGGAGCCAGGCGGGGACAGACCTGAATGGCGGTCCTGAGCTCTTGGCGGACCATTTCCGCGTACACCGACGGGTCCGATTTCGCGCTGGAGAACCCGCTGGCTCCCCCTGGAGAGCCAATGACGCTGGCCTGTCCGGTGCGTTGGCGTGAGTCCGAGGATTTGGTGGCCTGGCCGTTCTCGGGCCGCGGAGCGGGCCGCTCCTTAGGGTTACTTCGCGGCGTAGTCGCGTCATTGTCTCGTACAGAGGACTTTA
>DASVNS010000284.1:0-1716 GCA_036383735.1 Phenylobacterium sp.
GAAGCGCAGGATGTTGTCCACCTCGGCGCCGCGCCAGCCATAGATCGACTGGTCGTCGTCGCCCACGCAGCAGAGGTTCTGGCTCTTCTGCGCCAGCAGCCGCAGCCACAGGTACTGGGCCACGTTGGTGTCCTGGTACTCGTCGACCAGCAGGTATTTGAAGCGGGTGTGATATTCGGCCAGCACGTCCGGCTGGCTGACGAAGATCGTCAGGTTGTGCAGCAGCAGGTCGCCGAAGTCGCAGGCGTTCAGGATGCGCATCCGCTCCTGGTAGAGCCGGTACAGCGCCTGGCCCTTGCCGTTCGCGAAGGCCTCGGCCTCGGCCGGCGGCAGCTGGTCGGGCCGCCAGCCGCGGTTCTTCCAGTGGTCGATCAGGCCGGCCAGCGCCTTGGGCGTCCAGCGCTTGGTGTCGATGTTCTCGGCCTCCAGCACCTGCTTGATCAGCCGCTCCTGATCGTCGGTGTCGAGGATGGTGTAGTTCGACTTCAGCCCCACCAGCTCGGCGTGCTTGCGCAGGATCTGGGCGGCCACCGAGTGGAAGGTGCCCAGCCAGCGCAGCCCCTCGGCGGACGGGCCGATGATGTGGGCGATCCGCTCGCGCATCTCGCGGGCGGCCTTGTTGGTGAAGGTGACCGCCAGCAGCTCCCACGGCCTGGCCCGGCCGCTGGCCAGGATGTGCGCCAGCCGGGTGGTCAGCACCTTGGTCTTGCCGGTGCCCGCGCCCGCCAGGACCAGCACCGGGCCTTCGATCGCCTCGACCGCGGCGCGCTGCTCCGGGTTCAGGCCATCGAGATACTGGTCAGGCCGCGCATCGACGCGCGCGAGGTCGCTGGTGCGGGGGACGGGCAGGTCGGAAGATTCGAAAGACATCGGAACATATGTAGCACAAAGGCTTGCCGGCTTAAGGGGCGGAACGGCGCCGCGGCGCGATCCGTTTCCGTTGGTCATGGCCGCTCGCCGCACCAGCCCGTGGATCGCCTTCGTCGCGGGCGCGGTGGCGATGCTGGCGGTGGCGTTGCTCTGGTACGCCTGGCAGGGCCGGGACGACGCCGGCAAGGCGGCAGGCGCGGCGCAGCGGGCGGCCGACAGTTTGCCCGTGATCGCGCCGCCGAAGGTTCCGGACGCGCCAGGCATTCCCGACGTGCCGGTTCCGGTTCCAAAATAACGCATCCCCTGCTCGTCCTGGCCGGGCTTGACCCGGCCATCCACGCGGCGGCGCCCGCCGGCGAGGAGGCTCGCGGCGCTCTGGAATGGATGGCCGGGTCGAGCCCGGCCAGGACGAGCAAGGAGAGGGGGGCGGTCAGGCGGAGCTGGACCAGGGGGGTGGTGGCTCGGCGGCGGCGTGCGGCTCGGGCGTGGCCGGGTCGGTCTCGGCCGGATCGTCGTCGTACACGGGCCGCGGCAGGGTGCGCCAGCGGGTGGCGAGGTCTTCCGGCAGGTCCAGCAGGCGGCAGGCGCGGCGCAGCTGGGCGTCCAGGTCGGCGTCGGCGAAGCCCTCTTTGTCGATCCAGTCGTCCAGCTCGACGTCGAAGCGGTCGAGCAGGGCCTCGCGCGCCGGCTCGTCGCCGGCGCAGGCCGCCTCGGCCATGCGCGCGACGGCGTCCTGCAGCTCCATGGCCCGGTCGTCGTCCCGGAAGCCTTCGACGATGGGGTTGGGGCGGCGGACCCGGCCGAAGGCCTCGGCCTGCGCCCGCTCCCGCACCAGCTTGGCCTTCA
>DASVNS010000285.1:0-5630 GCA_036383735.1 Phenylobacterium sp.
ATGCGGAGCCCCATCCCAGGTCAGGGCCTCGCGGAACGCCCCTGTCGAAGGATCGATGCCCACCTCGGCCCACAGCGGCAGCGCCGCCTCCCGCAGCCAACCATCGTACCAGGCGGCAGCCGTGCTCAGGTCGGCGAAGCCGCCAGGCGGCGGCCGATGATCATGGGCGGACGGCAGGGGAACTCTCCATCGCGGCCCGGCGGACCGCTCGCCCCACCTATCGCCTTGGCGCCAGATGGCAAGCACCTTGCCAGACTGGATCGCGAGGCGGAGGACGCCGAACTCGGCGCGTCAATTGCCCTGGCCCGCCGGTAGCGCTAAAACGGCTTGAGTATGCTGCTGGCTAAGGTTGCGCGTAGCGGGCGTTTAACGCCGCCTTAGGCGAGGATCGCGTGCAGGCCCAGGCCGATGCAGGTCCACAGCGCAAGCGACGCGCAAGCGCCGATGGCCAAGCCCATTCCCACCGGGATGCGGCGGGCCGGCTGGGTTTTTGCGACCTGGTTGACCAGTTCGATGGAGACGTCGGACGCCATGCGACTAACCTCGACACTGCCCAATTCCCGGGCTGTGTCACATTATGTACCGACGACGGTGAAGAGTTCGTTTGGGAAGAAGGCTAACAAGACGCCAACGTGGGCTGGGTGCTTCCTCCCCGCTGGCACGACAAAGACAGGGCTGTCGCTTCGGAATGACGGATATCGTCGCAAGGACCATGGGCGCTGCGTCGCCGGCTGAAGAGCCTGCGATCCGCATGCTGCTGTCGCCTGACGTCAGCGACGCCGCCAACAGCTTCGGCAAGCGGGTGGTCGACATCCTGGCCGCCCTCGCCGCGCTGCTGGTCTTCCTGCCGCTTCTGGCCTGCATCGCCATGGCGGTGCGACTGGAATCAACCGGGCCGGTGATCTTCAGGCAGCGCCGGACGGGGCATCGGGGCCGCATCTTCACCATCTACAAGTTCCGCACGATGACCGTGGCCGAGGACAGCGAAAACGTTCGCCACGCCACGCGCGACGACGCGCGCGTCACGGCGGTCGGCGCCGTGCTGCGCAAGCTCAGCCTCGACGAGTTGCCGCAGTTCCTGAACGTGCTCAAGGGAGACATGTCGGTGGTCGGGCCGCGTCCCCACGCCCTGGCGCACGACGACTACTATGGCGGCCTGATCCCCACATACGCCGAGCGCTTTCGCGCCAAGCCCGGCCTGACCGGCCTCGCCCAGGCAAACGGCCTTCGGGGCGAGATCCAGGACCTGCGGGGCATGCGCGACCGTATCGCCGCCGACAACCTCTACATCGACAGCTGGTCGCTTGGCCTGGACATCGCCATCCTGGCCAAGACCGTGCTCGTCATCTTCCGCGATCCACAGGCGTACTGAAGCTCCGCCGCGCCGGGTTCCAGCGGCGATCTCTCAGCCGGCCTGCATCCTTATGGTCGCGTTTCCCGAGTATAGTTGAGATTGAGCAGGGCTCAGGCCCGGCCCGTGGCGCGTCTCTTGCTGCGGATCCCGCACAATCGACGGGTCGGTCGGGGAACATGTCCGGTTTTGAGACGCGATTTCGAGCCGAGGACGACGCGGAGCAGATTCGCGCGGCGTTTTACGGTTTCATCGGGGCTCACGCCGCCGAGGTGGATGGCGACGCCCACATATCCACCGAGATCGACACCCAGGGATCCAAGCTCCGCGTGCGCCTGTGGAGCGCCGCGGCCATGGACGCCTTCCTTAGCGACCTGCACGCGTCGGCTGGCGCCGGCCACCGGGCCTGCCATGAATGACATGGCCGGCTTTCGATCTCACTCCAACCGCACCGATTGGACCCCGCACGGCGGGCTGAAGCCCGTGGCGCCCGCGCCACTGGTGATCGCCTCCCCCTGCGCCGCCAGCCGTCGGAAGCGGGCCTTCGACATCACCATGGCCTTCTGCGCGCTGCTGGTATTCCTCCCGCTCATGCTGCTGGCGGCCGCACTGGTCCGCCTGGAGAGCCCGGGGCCGGCCTTCTTCCGCCAACGTCGCACCGGCCTGAACGGCAAGATCTTCACCGTCTTCAAGTACCGCACCATGACCGTCGCCGAAGACGGCGCGACGGTCCGCCAGGCCACCCGCGACGACACCCGGGTCACGCCCCTCGGCGCCGTGCTGCGCAAGTTCAGCCTCGATGAACTGCCCCAGTTGCTGAACGTCCTACGCGGCGACATGTCGCTCATCGGCCCGCGCCCGCACGCCGTCGCCCACGACGATGCCTGGAGCAAGCTGGTCCCCGGGTACGACCGCCGCTTCCGCGCGCGCCCCGGCCTGACCGGCCATGCAGCGGTCTGCGGGTTCCGCGGCGAGGTGAAGGAGTTGCAGGCGATCATCGACCGGGTGGAATCCGACAACGAATACATCGACACTTGGACGTTCAGCCTCGATCTCAAGATCGCCTGGCGCACCCTGCCCCTGATCTTCGGCGACACCCGCGCCTACTGAACGCCCCCGCTCGCGGTTAACCGATCGCTCAGTCGCAGCCCTTACGGTCGCCGCCGATAGGTTTGGGGAAGCCGGTATGGCGGACGACACCGGCGCCCTTGGCGCCACGCTGGAGGCTGAGGCGACGCCGCAGCAACACCGCCGCGGTCCCCTGCGGCCGGAGCGGCTGCAGCCGGTCAGGTCGCGGGTGTCCGGCGCCGGGATCGCCAGGCTCTTCCAGGCCGGTGACGCCGCCGGGCTGCTCGTCGCCTCGTTGGCCGCCGGTCGGCTCATAGACCTGCCCAAGGTGATGTGGATAGGCGCCCCGCTGCTGGCCATCGTCCTGCTGGTGGCCACCGGCGCCTACGCCATGAGTTCCCGCGAGCGGGCTCGCCGCCGGTTCGGCCGCCTGCTGATCGCCGCCGCCGCCGCCGGTGGTGGCGCAGGCACGCTTTGCGGCCTGATGGACCCGAGCTTTCCGGCCATCGGTTGCGCCGCCTGGGTCGCCACGGCCGCGACGGCGCTGACCATGACCCATCTCGTGTGGGGGAGCATCCTCAAGGATCTGCGCAAGCGTGGCCTTCTCACGCCCAACCTCCTCATCGTGGGGGGAACCGCCTCGGCCCAGCGGCTGATCAAGCGGGCGCTCAAGACCCGGGACGTCAATATCCTGGGCGTGTTCGACGATCGTCGCGACCGCGTGGGTCCGGAGGTCTGCGGGGTGCCGGTGCTCGGCAAGACCGCCGACCTGATCGACCACCGCATCCTGCCCTACGTGGACCGGATCGTCGTGACGGTGCCGCCCAAGGCCAGCGCGCGCATCGCCCAGCTCCTCGAGCGCCTCGCGCCGATTCCCAACCCGATCTCGCTTCTGCTCGATGACACCGACGACGAGACCGAGACCCAGGCCATCGGCCGCATCGCGGATTTCGATCTGATGCAGGTATCGGGTGCGACCGAGAAATCCGGTTACCTGGTGGCCAAGCGGGTCCTGGACCTCACCCTTTCGATCCTGGGCTTCGTCGCCCTGATCCCGCTGCTGGGCGCCGTGGCCATCGCCATTCGCCTCGACAGCCCCGGCCCGATCTTCTTCCGCCAGCGCCGCCACGGCTACCTCAACGAAGAGATCATCGTCTGGAAATTCCGGTCCATGCGGGTTGAAGCCGCCGACCCGAAGGCCGCGCGGCAGGTCAGCGCCGACGACGAACGCGTCACCCGGGTCGGACGGTTCATCCGCAAGACAAGCCTGGACGAGCTGCCGCAGATCCTGAACATCATCACCGGCGAGATGTCGATCGTCGGCCCACGCCCGCACGCCATCGGCATGCTGAGCGGGGGTGCGGAAGCCTCAAAGCTGATCGAGACCTACGCCCATCGCCACCGCATCAAGCCCGGTCTCACGGGCTGGGCGGCGGTCAACGGCTCGCGCGGCCCGGTGGACACCGCCGAAGACGTCCGCCGGCGCGTGGCGCTGGACCTCGAATATGTAGAGCGCCGCTCGTTCTGGCTGGACGTCGCCATCATCCTGCGCACCGCGCCTTGCCTGCTTGGGGACAGCGGTGGCGTGCGCTGACCGGCGGCGGCGTCAGCGCTTCGGCAGTTTGAAGCTGATCCCGAACGGCTTCAGCACCAGGGCCACGTAGAGCAGCACGCCCAGCACGATCAGGAACGACACAAGCCCATGGCCTTCGTTGCCAAACCAGTTGGCGACGGCGCAGCCCACAGCCGGCGGCAGGTAGTGAAGGATCGTGTCCTGAGGCTCACCTGGCTGCACGGACCTGTGCAGGAATAGGACAACCAGTCCTCCGAAGATCGCCACGGTGATCCAATCGTAGACTGTTTCCACCCGCCATCTCCGTTTCCGCCTACGCCTAACTATCAGGACCGCCACAACGTGCAATCGCCAGCTTGGGACCTGTCGGCTAGGTTGCCAGCAAGAGACGTGCCGGATGCTGCGTCGACGGTGAGATGAAGCAGATGGCCATCAGGCAAAACCAGGGCGTGGCGCGGCGCGCCTCAAAGCATGGTCTGCATGCCGGAGTGCTCCTGATGGCGGCGCTCACCGTGGTTGGCTGCAATCTCCGGGGCGGAGTGCAGGAGGCCTCTGCCGATCCGGGTCCTAGACGGCTGGCGGCCCTGCCCGATGGGCGGAAGCTGAACCTGGCCTGCGCCGGGCGCGGCTCGCCCACCGTCCTGCTCGAGGCGGGGTTCGGCGCCGACTCCCAGGCCTGGTTCAAGGTCCAGCCTGCGCTCGCCAAGCTCACCCGCGTCTGCGCCTACGACCGAGCCGGCTATGGCTACAGCGATCCTGGACCCTCGCCTCGGGACGGGGCGGCCGTCGCGCGGGATCTGGATCAGGCGCTGGCCGCCGCCGACATCGCCGGACCGTTCATCGTCGTCGGGCATTCCGCGGGGGGTCTCTATGCCCGATTGTTCGCGGCGCGCCGGGCGCAGGATGTCGCCGGTCTCGTCCTGCTCGACCCCACGATCGAACGGAACGCCCCGCAACCGTCGGGCGACGGCCTCGACGGTTTGCGTCAGCGGGTCCAGCGGTGCCTCGCCGCGTCCCAGGCCACGCCGCCCGCCTCCGATACCGACAGCCGGTGGTCCGGCTGCAGGCCCGCCAATCCCAGCCCGCACCAGTTGGAGGTCTCAAAGCGGCCGGCGACCTGGAGCAACCAGCTTTCGGAGCTGGACACGCTGTTTGGGCGCACGTCCGAGCAGGCAACGATGACCGTCTCCCTCCTGAAATCGATGCCGCTCTATGTGATCACGGCGTCCCAGACGGCCAACGCGGCGCCGACCTACGGATTCAACCCCCCGCAATCGGTCTGGGAACTCCTGCATCAGCGGCTGGCCTCACGCTCCGACTTCGGGTCCCAACGCACCGTGTTCTCGTCGCACATGATCATGCTGGACCGGCCTGAGATCGTGATCGCCGCCACCGAACAGATGATCGCGGCGCAGCGCGCCGGCCATCCGCCCGAAGCCTTGCCGCCCGCCGAACGGGAATTCTCGCCCGGGGAGGCGCCCTCGACGTCCCTGCCGCCAACCTCGGACGCCGGGTTTCAGGGCATCCTCGATCGGCATAGGTAGATGCGGGGCGCCAACGTGTGAGCAGCTGCACCGTTCCGAAAGCGGAGCCGCAGCATGTCTACACTTAAGTTTGCAGAACAGCTTCACGTGGTCG
>DASVNS010000286.1:0-6234 GCA_036383735.1 Phenylobacterium sp.
CCCCGCGAAACGGCGGGAGGTTAGCCCCGATCCACGGCGAACGGGCCGAACGCCTGCTGCACCGGCATGATCTCCAGCGTGTTGACGTTGATGTGGGCCGGCAGCTTCAGCACGCTCTCGCAGACCAGCGCCACGTCGTCGGCGCTCATGGCGTGGACGCCCTGGTAGACCTTGTCGGCCGAGGCCTGGTCGCCCTTGAAGCGGACCACCGAGAACTCGGTGTCGGCCATGCCGGGCTCGACGGACGTGACCCGCACCTTCGTGCCGATCAGGTCGGCGCGCAGGTTCAGCGAGAACTGGCGCACGAAGCTCTTGGTCGCCCCGTAAACATTGCCGCCGGGGTAGGGGTAGTTGGCCGCCACCGACGAGATGTTGATCACGTCGCCGCGGTTGCGGGCCACCATGCCGGGCAGGACGGCGCGGGTCATGCGCACCAGGCCGGTGACGTTGGTGGCGATCATCGTCTCCCAGTCGCCGAGGTTCGCCTCGTGGGCCTTGCTCAGGCCCAGGGCGAGGCCGGCGTTGTTGTAGAGAACGTCGATCCCTTCGAACCCGGCCGGCAAGCTGGGCAGCAGCCCGGCCACCGAGGCGTGGTCGGTGACGTCCAGCTCACGGGTCAGCAGCCGGTCGGAGCCGAGATCCTTGGCGAGGCCCGCCAGGCGCTCGGCCCGGCGGCCGGTGGCGATCACCTTGGCGCCGGCGGCGATCAGGCGGCGCGTCATCGCCTCGCCGAAGCCGGAGGTGGCGCCCGTCACCAGGGCGATGCGGCCCTCGGCCCACGTCTCGCTCATCGTCGTAGCCCCTGATTGGAATCCCGACTTTGGGGGATAGGAGGTTGCGCGCGGGCCATCAAGCCGGGCCGCGCGGCGCGCGGGGCCAGTTCCGCCGCGGCGGACTTCCGGCTATCCTGGCGGCCATGAGCTGGCCGCTCTACATGGACGCCGAGATCAAGCCGAACCGCTCGCTGTCGGAACGGGGTTTCATCATCCTCATCTCGATCATCACAGCGGCCAATGTCGCGTCCGCGGCGGTGTTCGTGCACATGGGCGCGCACTTCGTCGTGCCGTTCCTCGGCCTGGACCTGATCGCGATCGTGGTGGCCTTCCTGGCCAGCTTCCGGTCGGGGAAGGTGGTCGAACGCGTCCAGGTCAGCCCGGCCGAGGTGCGGATCACCCTCGAAACAGCCAAGGTCAGGCGCCTCGTCTGGGAAAGCCCCACCGCCTTTACCCGCGTCAGGACCGAGCGCGACGAGGAGAACCGGGTGATGGCGCTTCGGCTGGCGCTATCCGGCCGTGAGACGGCCGTCGCCGCGGCGCTCAGTCCCAGCGAGCGGGGCGAGTTCGCCAAGGCCCTGGAAGAGGCCATCCGCCAGGCCCAGCGGCACCGGGCTTAGCCGCCCTCCCCATTCAGGGGAGGGAAGCCGTCACAGGATGAACTTGCTGAGGTCGGCGTTGCTGGCCAGCTCGCCGATGCGGCTCTGGACGTAGGCGGCGTCGACCACCACGGTCTCGCCGGCGCGGTCGGCGGCGGTGTAGCTGATCTCCTCCATCACCTTCTCCAGCACGGTCTGGAGCCGGCGGGCGCCGATGTTCTCGACCGAGCCGTTCACCGCCACCGCCGCGTCGGCCAGGGCGTCGTAGGCGTCCTCGGTGAAGGTCAGCGTGACGCCCTCGGTGGCCAGCAGCGCCTGGTGCTGGCGGACCAGGTTGGCCTCGGGCTCGGTGAGGATGCGGCGCAGATCCTCGCGGCTCAGCGCCTTCAGCTCCACACGGATCGGCAGGCGGCCCTGCAATTCGGGCAGCAGGTCCGAAGGCTTGGCCACGTGGAAGGCGCCGGACGCGATGAACAGGATGTGGTCGGTCTTCACCGGCCCGTATTTCGTGGAGACCGTGGTGCCCTCGATCAGCGGCAGCAGGTCGCGCTGCACCCCCTCGCGGCTGACGTCGGCGCCAACCCGCTCGCGGTTGGAGGCCACCTTGTCGATCTCGTCCAGGAACACGATGCCCTGGTTCTCGGCCAGCGACAGGGCCTCGGTGGTCAGCGCCTCCTGGTCGACCAGCTTGTCGCTTTCCTCGGCGATCAGCGGGGCCCAGGCGCCGGTGACCGTGGTCTTGTGGGTCTTGGTGCGGCCGCCGAACGCCTTGCCGAACATCTCCGAGAGGTTCAGCACCCCCATGTTCGGCTGTCCGGGGATGTCCACGATCGGCATCTGTGGGCCGGAGTCGGCGAGTTGGAGTTCGACCTCCTTGTCGTCCAGCTCTCCGGCGCGAAGCTTCCGGCGGAAGCTCTCCCGGGCCGCGGTGGATCCAGGGCCGGTGAGGGCGTCCAGGATCCGCTCCTCGGCGGCGGCCTCGGCGCGGGCGCCTACGCCGGCCCGGCGCTTCTCGCGCACCATGGCGATGGCGCTCTCGACCAGGTCGCGGACGATCTGGTCCACGTCGCGGCCGACGTAGCCGACCTCGGTGAACTTGGTGGCCTCGACCTTGAGGAACGGGGCCTGCGCCAGCTTCGCCAGGCGCCGGGCGATCTCGGTCTTTCCGACGCCGGTGGGGCCGATCATCAGGATATTCTTCGGCGTGACCTCGTCGCGCAGGTCGTCCGGCACGCGCCGGCGGCGCCAGCGGTTGCGCAGGGCGACGGCCACCGCCTTCTTCGCTTCGTGCTGGCCGACGATGTAGCGGTCGAGTTCGGAGACGATTTCGCGCGGGGAAAATTCGGTCATGTGGAGGCTAGATAGTCACGAAGCGCATGGCGGGACAGTCCCGCCTTGAACCTTCCATTCCCGCGAAGCGGGAGAGGGGGCCCGCGCCCCGTAGAGGGCGTGGGGGAGAGGGCAAGCGGCGCGCTCGGCGGCTCGACTTGCCGCCTATGGCGCCGAGCCTGTGCTTTCCCTTCCCACCACCCGCTTTTCAGCGGGCGGTCCCCCCTTCCCGCAGGCGGGAAGGGAAGCTTGTTTCAGAGCACTTCGACCGTCAGTTCTCCGTTGGTGTAGACGCAGATGTCCGCGGCGATGGCCATGGCCCGGCGCGCCACGGCTTCGGCGTCCAGCCCCGGAACCTCCGCCAGGCCCCGCGCCGCGGCCAGGGCGAAGTTGCCGCCCGACCCGATCGCGGCCACCCCATGCTCCGGCTCCAGCACGTCGCCCACGCCGGTGACGGTGAAGATCTGCTCCTTGTCGGCCACGATCAGCATGGCCTCCAGCCGGCGGAGGTAGCGGTCCGTACGCCAGTCCTTGGCGAGGTCGACACAGGCGCGGGCCAGCTGTTCAGGATACTGCTCGAGCTTGGCCTCGAGCCGCTCGATCAGGGTGAAGGCGTCGGCCGTGGAGCCGGCGAAGCCCGCGATGACCCGCCCGCCCGCCAGCCTGCGGACCTTCTTCGCGGTCCCCTTGACGATGGTCTGACCCATGGAGACCTGGCCGTCGCCGGCGACGACGGTCTTGCCGTCCTTGCGCACCGCCAGGATCGTGGTTCCGTGCCAATCGGGAAAGGCTGAGCTATTCGACATCCGGGCGATGTGAGCAGCGCGTTCATCGAGGTCAAGGCCCAGAGGCGCGCGCACAGCGCGGCCGGGGCCAGCAAGGTTGCGGGAATGACGTTTACCGACGAGGAGATCGAACGCTACGCCCGGCACCTGGTGCTGCGCGAAGTCGGCGGGCCGGGGCAGCAGAAGCTGAAGGCCTCCAGCGTACTGATCGTGGGCGCCGGCGGGCTGGGCTCGCCAGCCGCGCTGTATCTTGCGGCGGCGGGCGTGGGGACGATCATCCTGGCCGACCCCGACGACGTGGACCGCTCGAACCTGCAGCGGCAGGTGATCTATGCCGACGACGACCTGGGCCGGCCCAAGGTGGACGCTGCGGCGGATCGGCTGGCGGCCCTGAACCCGCACGTCTTCGTGGCCGGGTTCGAGGGCGCCTTCGACGCCTCGACCGCCGATCAGCTGGTGGAGGGCGTGGACCTGGTGCTGGACGGCACCGACGATTTCGCGACGCGGTTCTGCGTCAACGACGCCTGTGTGCGCCACGGCAAGCCGCTGATCTCGGGCGCGATCGGGCGCTGGACCGGGCAGGTGGGGGTGTTCGGCCGCCAGCCCTGCTACCGTTGCCTGGTGCCGGAGATCCCGCCGGACGCGGAGACTTGCGTGGCGGTGGGGGTGGTGGGGGCGCTGGCAGGCGTGATCGGCTCGATGATGGCGGTGGAGGCGGTGAAGCTGATCGTCGGCGCGGGCGAGCCGCTGACCGGCCGCCTGCTGATCTACGACGCCCTGGCCGCCGAGACCCGCACCGTGCGGGTGCCCGGCGATCCGGCGTGCCCGGTGTGTGGAAGCGGCTCGTAGCCCCAGGCTTCAGAGCATCTGCGGCAGGACGCGGTCGGGGGGGCGGTGGCCGTCCATCCAGGTCTTGATGTTGATGATCACCTTCTCGCCCATATCGACGCGCGCCTCGACAGTGGCCGAGCCCATGTGGGGCAGCAGCACCGCGTTCGGCAGCTTGAGGAGCTTCGGGTTGATCCGCGGCTCCTGTTCGAACACGTCGAGACCGGCCCCGGCGATCTTGCCGTCGGCGAGCAGGTCGGCCAGCGCCTGTTCGTCGATGATGCTGCCGCGGGCGGTGTTGATCACGATCGCGTGGGGTTGCAGCAGCTTCAGCCGCCGCGCCGAGAGCAGGTGGAAGCTGGCGGGCGTGGCGGGGGTGTGCACGGTCACGATGTCCACCCGCGCCAGCATCTGGTCCAGGCTATCCCAGTAGGTCGCCTCGATCTCGTCGGCGACCACGTGGCTGACCGGCTTGCGGTTGTGGTAGTGGATTTGCAGGCCGAAGGCCTTGGCGCGCCGGGCTACGGCCGAGCCGATGCGGCCCATCCCGATGATCCCCAGCCGCTTGCCGGTGATTCGCCGGCCCAGCATCCAGCTGGGCGCCCAGCCGGTGAATTCGCCGGCCTGCACCGCGTTGGCGCCCTCGATCACCCGCCGCAGCGTGGCCATCATCAGCGTCAGCGTCAGGTCGGCGGTGTCCTCGGTCAGCACGCCCGGCGTGTTGGTGACCACGATGCCGCGGGCGTTGGCCGCCGCCACGTCGATATGGTCCACGCCGGCCCCGAAGTTGGCGATCAGCTTCAGCCGGTCGCCCGCCTTCTCGATCAGGCTGGCGTCGATCTTGTCGGTGATCGTCGAGGCCAGGACGTCGCAGCGGCCGACGGCTTCGAGCAGCCCTTTACGGCCCAGCGGCTCGTCCGCCACGTTGAGCTCGGTGTCGAACAGCTCGCGCATGCGGGTCTCGACCGAATCCGGCAGTTTGCGGGTGACGATGACTTTCGGCTTGCGGGCGGCCATGTGCCTACGGGAAAAAGGGTGCGTTTCCTGCGCCGCTCCAGGCGCGTCGAATTGCAGAACCCTTAGCAAAGGGGCTCGGCACGGCCAAGGCGGGCCGATCCTTTAGGGGTGCGGATTGCGGTCTAAATTCAGGCTGAGGGCGGCGCCGGTGCTCCTGGCGATGGCGTTGGCGGTCCCGCCGACGGCGTCCGCGGCCGAGCGCGTGACCCCATCCGGCTTTCCCGTGCCGCGCTATGTCACCCTGAAGTTCGGCAAGGTGAACGCCCGCTCGGGCCCCGGCGACGACCATCGGCTGCTGTGGGTCTATGGCGCTCGCGGCTTGCCGGTGCAGGTGGTGGCCGAGACGGCGGAATGGCGGCGGGTATGCGATCCGGAGGGTGGCCTGGCCTGGGTGCACAAGCGCACGACCGACGGCCGCCGCGCCGCGATCAACACCCGCGACCGCCCCGCGCCGCTGCTGCGCAAGCCCAAGCTGGACGCCGAACCTGCGGCATTCCTCAACGTTCGCGCCATGGCCAGCCTGGTCCGCTGCGACAAGGGCTGGTGCAAGGTGAAAACCGACGGCGCCACCGGCTGGGTGCGCGAAGGGAGCCTCTGGGGAACGGCGGAAGCCCTGCAATGCCGTTGAGGGGCTGGGCGGGCCTGTGCTAGGGCCTCGGGTCGCATCGGATCGGAATTTTCAATGACCGCCGTCAAGGCCAAGGATCACTACAGCTTCGAAGAGCTCATGGCCTGCGCGCGCGGCGAGATGTTCGGGCCGGGCAACGCCCAGCTGCCCGCGCCGCCGATGCTGCTCTTCGACCGGATCATCAAGATCACCGACGAAGGCGGCGCCTACGGCAAGGGCTATATCGAGGCCGAGTTCGATATCAATCCGGACCTCTGGTTCTTCGGCTGCCACTT
>DASVNS010000287.1:0-2796 GCA_036383735.1 Phenylobacterium sp.
GATGGCGCGGCTGCAGGCGCATGCGCGCGACCTGCTGGCCTTCGAGGAGCCGTTTGTGCTCACCGGCGACTACAACGTCATCCCGGAGCCGCGCGACGCGGAGTTCCCGAACAACTGGGCGGGCGACGCCCTCTTCCAGCCGGAAAGCCGCGCCGCGTTCCGGGCGCTGAAGAACCTCGGCCTGACCGAGGCCTATCTGCAGGCTGACGGCGCCCCCGGCGCCTACACCTTCTGGGACTACCAGGCGGGGGCCTGGCAGCGGAACAACGGCATCCGCATCGATCACGCGCTGCTGTCGCCCCAGGCGGCCGACCGGCTGACCGGCGTCTCGATCCATCGCGACGTCCGCGCCTGGGAAAAGCCCTCGGACCATGTGCCGCTGATCGTCGAACTCGACCTCTAGGCAGGCCGCCTTAGCCGACTCAGGAAAACGGCGTAGCCTCGTAGAATGGACGAGGTCGCGCGGCTCATGACGCTGCTCGTGCTCCTGGGCGGCGCCACGACGCTCCTGGGGGGCGTCTGCATCTGGTTCCTCGACGAGACGCGCCGGGTCCGGCGCACCCTGATCCAGGCGCTTGGCGCCATCCCGCAGCCGATGCTGGCGGCGCGCGGCCGCGGCGTCGGGCTGGGCTTCGATCTCAGCCGCAACCTGGTCGCGGTCACCTGGGACCGCGGAGCCTGGCAACTGACCTATCGCCTCGACGAGATGGTCGGCGCGGAGTTGATCGTCGACCGGCAGGTCGCCGCCCGCGCCTTCCGGGGCGAGCCGCGCCGGGCGCTGGACCAGCTGGCCGACCCGCAGGAACGCGTGCGGCTCCGCTTCCTGTTCGACGACCCCGGCCATCCGGATTTCGACATCGACCTCTGGCGCCCCGAGGACGACGGCCGGCGCGGCCGCCTCGAAGCCGACGAGGCGCTGCACGAAGCCAACCGCTGGATGGCGCGGGTCGAATCCCTGCTTCGCCGCCCAGTGGCCAGGATGCCGTCGCTGCCGGCAGCGGCGGCTCCGGCAGCGCCGCCGCCACGACCTGTCGGCCCCCTCTTCGGCGACGAGACATTTGAAGATGACGCCGAAGATGCTATTAATTGACGATGTAAATTTCTGAACGCCGAGGACGCGACATGATGGACCTGCTCGCTGCCGCCGCTTTCTTCCTGTCCATCCACCTGCTCGTGTCCGGCACCCGGTTGCGCGACGCCCTCGTCGGGCGGATCGGCCAGGGGCCGTACATGGGGCTATTCTCGGCCGCGTCCGCCGCCGGACTGATCTGGCTGGGGTTCGCCTTCGCCGCGGCCCGGGGCGATGCGTGGAACACGGCCTACTGGGACCTGACGCCGGCCACGCGATCCGTCCAGCTCGGCCTGCAACTGGTCGCCATGCTGCTGATCGTGCCGGGTGTGGCTACCCCCAACCCCACCGGCGTACGCCAGGAGGGGGTGCTCAGCCGCCCCGACGCGGTGAAGGGCATGCTGCGGATCACCCGCCACCCATTCCTGTGGGGGGTCGCCATCTGGGCCGTTGGCCACCTGATCGTGAACGGCGAGCGAGGCTCGATCGTCCTGTTCGGGGCCATGCTCCTGCTGGCGCTGGCCGGAACCGCCAGCATCGACGCCAAGCGCCGGCGCGCGCTCGGCCCGGCGTGGGACGCCTTCGCCGCCGAGACGTCGAACCTGCCGTTCGGCGCAATCCTCTCCGGCCGCCAGAAGCTCAGCGTCACAGAGATCGGCTGGTGGCGGATCGCGCTGGCGCTGGTGATCTGGGCCGCCTTGACCGTGGCGCACCCGCTGCTGTTCGGGGTGCGCGCCCTGCCCTAGCCAGAGTCCTCGCGGTCAAATGTCCGCGTAGACGTGCGTCTCGAATTCCGCGCCGGGATGGGTGGTGGCGCCCAGGTGAGCGGGGCCGACGCCTTGCGCGAACTTCCAGAGGGCCCCCGAGGCGTAGTTGGTCTTGCGCGGCGGCTCCTGGGCCAACTGTTGCGCCCGATGCTCCAGCTCAATGGGATCGACCTCCAGTTCGATCGCGCCGGCGTCGGCGTCGATGGCGATGATGTCGCCGTCCTTCACCAGGGCGATGGGTCCGCCGGCGGCGGCCTCAGGCCCCACGTGGCCGATGCACAGGCCGCGGGTGGCGCCGGAAAAGCGGCCATCGGTGATCAGGGCGATATTCTCCACGCCCTGGCCATAGATCGCCGCCGTCGTGGACAGCATCTCGCGCATGCCGGGACCGCCCTTGGGTCCCTCGTAGCGGATCACGAGGACGTCGCCTTCCTTGTAGTCGCGGTTCTGGACCGCCTCGAAACAGGCCTCCTCGCCATTGAACACGCGGGCCGGTCCGCGGTGCTTGGTGTGCTTCAGGCCGGCGACCTTGACGATGGCGCCGTCGGGCGCCAGCGAGCCCCATAGGCCCACCACTCCGCCGGTGGGCGACAGCGGCGTCGACACGGGCCGGATCACGTCCTGCTTGTCGTCCCACACCACGCCTTCGAGGTTCTCGCGGATCGTCTTGCCGGTGACCGTCATGCAGTCGCCGTGGATCAGGCCCGCGTCCAGCAGGGTGCGCAGCAGCATGGGCACGCCGCCCGCCTCGCCCATCTTCTTGGCGGGGTAGCGGCCGCCCGGCATCAGGTCGGCGAGGTACGGGGTCTTGCGCATGATCTCGGCCACGTCGCGGAGGGTGAACCTGATCCCGGCCTCGTGCGCCATGGCCGGCAGGTGAAGGCCGCCGTTCGTGGAGCCGCCGGTGGCGGCGACCACGACCGCGGCGTTCTCGAACGCTTCGCGGGTGCAGATGTCGCG
>DASVNS010000288.1:0-4052 GCA_036383735.1 Phenylobacterium sp.
CGGTCCAGTTCGGCGAGGTAGTCCACGAGGTCCTGAGGCAGGTCGAAATCCACAGCCGATCTCCCAATGCGGTTTCTTGGGCGGGCTTGACGTCGGGGGAGCGATTTACAAGCGACCCCGGACCCCGCCAGATCGGGAGAGGTTAGACCAACCGGAAGGTTCCGTCGGGGCATGGAAATCGATGTACGCGCGGGCCTCCAGAAGCTCGCCAGGCGGCTGGGAGGGCCGGGCGCGACGCTCGCTGAGGCGCTGCGGCTGTCGGGCGGCGCCAGCATGGAAACCTGGGCCTTCGCCCTCGAAGGGCCGGGCGGGCGCGAACGCCTGATCCTGCGGCGTCGCAGTGCTCCCTTCGATCAGGAGGCCGTGCGATCGATCGGCCTGGCCACCGAGGCGGCGTTGATCCGGGCCACCGGCGCGAACGGCGCCCGCGTTCCCCGGGTCCGCCATGTCTGCGAAGCGGCGGACGGGCTGGGCGAGGCCTATGTGATGGTCCGGGTCGACGGAGAGACGCTGGGCAAGAAGATCGTCGCCGATCCGCGGTTCGACGCGATCCGCCCGGCCTTGGCGCGCCAGTGCGGCGAGTCGCTGGTGGCCATCCACAAGACCACGCCGCCGCCCCAACTGGCCCTGAAGACCATCGACGGCCTGGCCGAGCTGGATCGTTACGAGGAGGTCTATCGCGCCACCGCCGCCGAACGGCCGATCCTGGAACTGGCGTTTCAGTATCTGCGAAGGCATGTGCCGGCGCCGGTGGAGCCGGTGCTGCTGCACGGCGATTTCCGCAATGGGAACATCATGTTCGATCCGGAAGCCGGTGTGGTCGCGGTGCTGGACTGGGAGCTGGCGCACATCGGCGATCCGGCTGAGGACATGGGGTGGATCTGCACGAACTCCTGGCGCTTTGGCCGCCCGGACCGGCCGGTGGGCGGCTTCGGCGGCTATGCCGACCTGCTGGCGGGTTATGCGTCGGCCGGCGGCCGGCCGATCGAGCTGTCGCGCGTGCGGTTCTGGCAGATGCTGGGCTCGCTCCGCTGGGGGATCATGTGCCTGACCATGTACCTGAGCTGGGCGAACGGTGCGGAGACCTCGGTCGAGCGCCCGATGATCGGCCGCCGTGTGTCCGAGACCGAGGCCGATCTGGTCGTGCTGTTGGAGGAAGGCCTGTGATCACCCATCCGCGCACCGAGGAACTGGTCGAGGCCGTCGCGCTCTGGATCGCGCAGATCCGACCGAGCCTCGATCCGCGCAACGCCTTCCTGGCGCGGGTGGCGGCGAACGCGCTCGCCACCGTGCGCCGTGAGATCGCCGACGGACCGGCTGCGGAGGCGGAAGCCGTGGCGCGCATGGGCGAGGTGCTGGGCCATGCCGGCGAGTTCGCTCAGCTGAACGGCGAACTCTGCGCCCGCATCCGGTCGGGGGAGCTCACGGTGGAGACGCCCGGGCTGCTGGCTGCATTGCAGGTCATGGCCAGCGATCAACTCGCCATCGATCAGCCCAGCTATCGGCCGGAGGGGAGCGCTCCGTCCGTCCACACCCCCTGATCGTCATGGCCGGGCTGGCGGGAGGGAAGCCGGTTACGCCGCGATCCGGGCGTCGGGGCCCTCCAGCACGCGGATGATCTCGCTCTCCCGCTCGTTCCACAGGATGGCGACGTTGGCGGCGCGGCGGGTGTCGGCGCCCAGGGCGGCGATGACCTGCGGCTCGTGCAGCGCCCGATCCGAAAGGCGCAGCAGGGTGCGCTGGCCGCCCTGGTCCAGGGCCACGTCATGGAAGCGCAGCACGGCGTCGATCACCGCGGCCGGCGGAGCCGTGGGGCGCGCAGGCTGGGGCGTCTGGACGGGGCGCGGGCTGAAGCGGGTCGGACTGAAGCGATCCGGGCGGCGGCGGGGTTGGAAGCGGGTAGCCATCGGTCCGAACTCCTTGCGTGTGGTCGGGAGTTCTGTTTTTGTCTGGTCGTTGCGACAAAAACGGACGCAGAACGAATGCGACATGAAAAAGGGGCCCGGCTGTTGGAGCTGGCGCGATTGATGGCCAGCAGCGCCGAGGGGTTGACCCTCGACGAGATGGCGCAGCGGCTGGGCGTTGGCCGGCGCACCGCCGAGCGAATGCGCGACGCGGTCTGGGAGATGTTCCCGCAGATGGAGGCGGTGGACGATCCGCCGACCAGGCGCTTCCGGATCCCGTCGGGCCTGGACGGCCTGTTCCAGGCGCCGACCGCGGAGGAACTGGCCGCGCTCTCCGCATCGGCCGAATTGATGGACCGCCAGGGGGCGACCGCGCGCGGCGCGGCCTTGCGCTCGCTTGAGCAGAAGGTGCTGTCGGCGACCCGGGCCTCGGCGCGTCGCCGGCTCGCGCCGGACCTGGAGGCGCTGTTGCAGGCGGAAACCATCGCGGTGACCGCGGGACCCCGGCCGTTCGAGGAGGCCAGCGTGCTGGCCGCCGTGCGGGAGGCGATCAAGTCGCTGTCGAGCCTGCGCTTCCGCTACGAGGGCGGCTCGGCGCCAGGCCGCACGCGCGAGGTGGCGCCCTACGGCATCCTGTTCGGGCGCTCGAACTACCTGGTGGCGGAGGAACAGGACGCCGGGACCGGGCCGCGCAACTGGCGCCTGGACCGTATCTTCGACGTGGAGGTCACCGGTTCGCCCGGGGCTCCGCCCGAAGGCTTTTCGCTGCAGGCCTATGCCGACGAGAGCTTCGGCATCTACCAGGACGACACCCACGACGTCGTGCTCCGCATCCTGCCTGAGGGTCGCGCCGACGCGATGCGCTGGCGCTTTCACGCCCGCCAGAAGGTGGAGCCTCAGGACGACGGCGGGACGGTCGTGCGGTTCCGCGCCAGCGGCATGCGCGAGCTGGCCTGGCACCTCTTCACCTGGGGCGACAAGCTGGAGATCATCGGTCCCGACGCGCTGAAGGAGATGATGGCCGGAGAGCTGCAGGCCGCCCTACGCACTCACGTCCGGAACTGACGTATCGGCCGACGAAGGTCTCTCCACCAGACAGGAGAGAGCCCGATGAGCACCCTCGATTACGCCCAGGTCTACGAAGCCGAGTTCCGCCCGTCACGTCGCATACGCCGGGCCGTGGCGCGGGTGATCTGGGCCGGGCTTTTCGTGGTGCGCCCCCGCGCCGCCCTGGAGATTCTACGGGAGCGTTGAACTTATTTAGCTCGTCATGGCCGAGCCTGACCCGGCCATCCATGGGCAGGGCGGGCGGCGCGGTGCGGAAGGACGCAGGCGCTCTGGAATGGATGGCCGGGTCAGGCCCGGCCATGACGAGATGGGGAAGAAATCCCTCTTGAGCTTCGCCCCGCCTTCTCGTCTATCGGGGCTCAGGTCCACGTGCGGGTTGAACGATGAAAGCGCGGCTGATCGCGACCGTCCTGGCAGGAGTGTTTCTCATGGGGGCGGCTGCGCCTGACGACGATCCCTACGCGTGGATGGAGGAGATCGAGGGGACTAGGCCGCTGGAATGGGCGAGGGCGGAGAACGCCCGCTCTCTGCCGCAGCTGCAGAACGACCCGCGCTATGCGGGCCTCTATGCCGACGCCCTGAAGATCGCCACCGCCAAGGACCGCATCCCGGCCGTGGCCTTCCGCGGCGACGGCGTCCTGCGCGACTACTGGCAGGACGCCGAGCACGTCCGGGGCCTCTGGCGGACGACCGGCCTGGAGAGTTATCGCACGGGGAAGCCCGAGTGGCGGACGCTGCTCGACCTCGACGCCCTGGCGAAGGCCGAGAACGCCAACTGGGTCTGGAACGGTTCCACCTGCCTGCGACCCGACGACCGCTATTGCCTGATCAGCCTGTCGGACGGCGGCAAGGACGCCGTCGAGGTCCGCGAGTTCGACACCGGTGCCGGCAAGTTCGTCGATGGCGGCTTCCGGTTGCCCGAGGGCAAGCACCGGTTCGACTGGATCGACAAGGACACGTTGTTCGTCGTCACCGACTGGACCAAGGCCGACGTGACGACCTCGGGCTATCCGTTCATCGCCAAGATCCTGAAGCGCGGCCAGACCCTGGACCAAGCGCGCGAAGTCTTCCGCGGGGCCA
>DASVNS010000289.1:0-8447 GCA_036383735.1 Phenylobacterium sp.
GCTGAGGTCGTCACCACCCCGGAGCCCGTGCTGGAAACCGTGGCCGCCGCCCCGGCCCCCGCGCCGGAGCCGGAACCCGTCGCGGCGGCGCCCCTGCCGCGTGAGCCCGATCCCAACGAGATCTCGGGGCCGGCGCCCGCGCCGCGCCGTGGCTGGTGGCGTCGAGGCTGATCGACCACAGGTGCGCGCGGGGTCTGCAAACGCTGGCAGAGCCCGCGCCATCTGCGCGCCAAACCGGTTTCCACTTTGGCGGGATGCGCGCCGCGGGCCTGTCTGCGACAGGCTCGCCGCTTTCTTTCGCTGACGCGCATCCTCGTCGCCAAACCGGTTTCCACTTTGGCGGGATGCGCGGTAGCATCCGCGGCTGGGGGTGTGGGCTACGATAGAGTGTCGCGCATGATCTCCCCTTTCCGGTCGGCTTCGCGCCTTGCGCTGAGCGCCGTGCTCGCCACGGGCCTCGCCTTGGCTGCAGCCCCGGCGTCGGCTCAGTCGTTGATCCGCGACACCGAGATCGAAGAGATCCTCTTCAAGGACGCCGATCCAATCCTCAGGGCGGCCGGCGTCGACTCCAAGAACGTCGAGATCGTCATCGTCGGCTCCAAGGAGCTGAACGCCTTTGCCGGGCCTCGCATCATGGGCTTCAACACCGGCCTGATCCTCGAGGCGGACGATCCCAACGAGCTTCAGGGCGTGATCGCCCACGAAGTCGGCCACTTGGCCGCCGGCCACAGCGCCCGTTCCGGCGATATGCAGGCGGCCGGATTGAAACCCTTCCTGCTGACCATGGGCCTCGGCGTCCTGGCCGCCATCGCCGGGGCGCCCGACGCCGCCGCGGGCCTGGTAAGCAGCGCCAACTACTTCGGCACGATCGGCGCGCTGGGCTACAGCCGCGAGCAGGAAAGCCGCGCCGACCAGGCGGGCGCCCAGCTTCTGGACAAGGCCGGGCTGTCCGGCCGGGGCCTGGCCGAGTTCTTCGACAACTTCCGCTATCAGGAGGTGTTCGACGAGGCTCGGCGCTACGCCTACTTCCGCAGCCACCCGATCTCGTCCGACCGCATCGAGGCCCTGCGCCGCAAGGTCGAGGCGCAGCCAAACTACAACAAGAAGGACAGCCCCGAGGCCATCGCCGAGCACGCGATCATGAAGGCCAAGCTGGAAGGCTTCCTCAACCCGCAGGTGGCGATCGCCAAGTACGACGAGAAGGCGACCGACTACCCGTCGCGCTACGCCCGCGCCATCGCCTACTACCAGCTCAAGGAACCCGACCGCGCCCTCAAGCTGATCGACCAGCTGCTGACCGAGCAGCCCGGCAACCCCTATCTCTGGGAGCTGAAGGGCCAGATCCTGTTCGAGTTCGGCCGCACGGCGGAAGCCGAGTTCCCGCAACGCAAGTCGGTCGAGCTGAAGCCCACGGCGCCGCTACTCCGGGTCAACCTGGGCCAGACGCTGATCGCCCTGGATGACAAGGCCAAGGTCGCCGAGGGCGTCGGCGAGCTCAAGAAGGCCCTCACCCAGGAAGAGGACAACGCCGTCGCCTGGCGCATCCTCGCCGAAGCCTACGACAAGCTGAACGAGGACGGCCTGGCGCGCCTGGCGACCGCCGAATACAACTTCAACGTCGGCGACAAGCAGCAGGCGCGGGTGTTCGCCATGCGGGCCCGCGAGATGCTGAGCCGCGGCACCCCGGAATGGCGCCGCGCGACGGACATCGTGCTGGTGGCCGAACCGACCCGCGAGGATCTGCGCGACCTGGCCCGAGAGGGTTCGATCGCCGGCGCCACGCGTTGAGCCGCAAGCTACTCTGACTTATCGAGATCCTATGAAACCGCTCCTACCCCTTGCCGCCGCGCTGTCGGCCGCCCTGGCGCTCCAGGCCTGCAACAAGCCGCCGCAGGCGGACGCCGCGTTCGGAACCAAGGTCCGCGCCTATCTGCTCGAACACCCCGAGGTGATCGAAGAGGCGGTAGTGAAACTGCGCCAGAAGCAGATGCTGGAACAGGCCAAGGCCCAGGCCGGGACCGTGCGGAAGTACCGCCGGCAGCTGGAACACGACCCGCGCGACCTGGTGATCAACCCGAACGGTGAGTTCACCGTGGTCGAGTTCTTCGACTACCGATGCGGTTACTGCAAGGTCGTGGCGCCGGAGGTGGTGAAGCTGATCCAGGAGAATCCGGACGTCCGCTTCGTCTTCAAGGAATTTCCGATCTTCGGCCAGGTGTCGGACACCGCCGCACGCCTGGCTCTGACCCCACAAGGCAAGGAGAAGGGCATCGAGCTCTACAAGGCCTGGATGTCCGACAAGGGCCTGGACGAGGCCGCGCTGGACCGGCACCTGGCCGAGGCTGGCCTTGATCCCGCCGCCGTCCGCAAGTCCTCCAGCGACCCGGCGATCGCCCAGCAGATCCAGGATATCCGCGTGCTGGCCGGCGCCCTGGGCGTGCAGGGCACGCCGGCGTTCGTGATCGGCGACTACATGATCCCCGGGGCGGATATCGGCGCCGTGCGCGCGGCGCTCGCTAAGGTGAAGGCCAGCGAAATGAAGCGGCTGGGCTCGCCAGCGTAGCGCCCCGCTCAGGCGCGGTCCGGCGCGATCAAGTCGATCTTGGGAAAGTAGGTTCGATAGCGCTGTGCATCGCGCGTGAGGAGCGGCAAGCCGGCGACGGCCGCATGCGCGCCAATGAAGAAATCCGGCAATACGCCGGTCCGCCCGCCGCCTGCGGCCCGGTAGCGCTGGAACGCCTTGCCGGCGAGGAAGAGCGCCGCGCGCGGCATTTCGGTCAGGTCCAAGCCGGCGCCCTCCACCACCGCGTTCAGGTCTTCGATCCGATCGAAGCGCACCGACAGTTCGGCGTAGACCACATCGTTGATGACGAGCCCGCCCTTGATGGCGGCGGCGTCCAGCTGACGGATCGACCAATCCGCCCACGTGGGATCGTCGGTCACGAGATCCAGCAGGACATTCGTGTCGACCAGCGTCACGTTCAGCCTTCGCCGCGCGTGAGGGCCATGATTTCATCCGTGCTGAGCCCGGCGCCGGCTCGCCCGCGCAGCCCCTCGAACCGGCTCGCGCGCCGCTGCCCCTCGACCTTGACCAGAACAACCCTGCCATCGGCGGCCAGTTCGAAATCGACGGCGTTGCCAGGTTGGATCCCCAGGCGCTCGCGCACCGGCTTGGGAATCGTGACCTGCCCCTTGCTTGTGACCGTGGTGGCCATCGACGCACCTCGTAATACCAATTCTATCGGAGGTATTACATAAGCCGGAACCCAGCGGCCGCCAACTTTTCCGCTCGGGAATTGCGGTCGAAAGGGTCGTTGACGGCAAGTTGAAGCGGCTGGGCGTCCCAACATAACGCGCGGACTTTGCTAGACTGCCGGCCTCAGGTCTGGCGGAGAACGGCATGGGCGAGCGGGTGCTGGTGATCGGCGCGGGAATGGCGGGCCTGTGGACCGCCATCGCCCTCGCCGCCCCCGGCCGCGAGATCGTGATGCTGGACCGCGATCCGGCCCCGCCCCTGGGCGGCCCCGACGCCGTGTTCGAGGACTGGCGCCGTCGCGGCGTAGGACACCTGCGCCACAGCCACGCCTTCCTCGCGCGCATGCGCACCCTGGTCCGCGACCGACATCCCGCCCTGCATGAAGCCCTGCTGGCGCAAGGCGTCCGTGAGCTGGGCTTCGAGGGCGTGCTGACCGCCCGGCACAAGCAGAACTACGTCCCAGCCCCGATCGACCGCGACCTGGCCATCCTGACCAGCCGGCGCACCACCCTGGAACTCGTAATGCGGGGCTACGCCGAGGCGCTGCCCGGCGTCAGCCTGCGGCCCGAAACCTTGGTCACGGGGCTGACGCTCACGCCCGGCAGCCCGCCGAACGTCACCGGCCTGGTGCTGGAGGACGGGACCGAGCTTTCGGCCGATCTCGTGGTCGACACGGCCGGCCGGACTTCGCAGGCCCGCGACTGGCTGGCCGAGGCGGGCGTCATGCTTCCGCAAACGTCCGAACCCTGCGGGGTGATCTACTTCACGCGCCACTACCGCCTGAAGCCGGGCCAGCAGGAGCCGCCGCGCGGCGCGGGTTCGACAACAGGCGACCTGGGCTATCTGAAGTTCGGCGTCTTCCCGGGCGACAACGGCTGCTTCTCGGTCACCCTCTGCGTTCCCGAGGTGGAGGACGAGATACGCAAGGCGATCGTGAACCCGGACGTGTTCGACGCCATGTGCCGCGAACTGCCGGGCGTCGCGCCGTGGATCGAGCCGGCGCGCACCGCCGCCGCCAGCCGTGTGTTCGGCATGGGCCAGCTGGACAGCTATTGGTGCGAACTGGCGCCGAACGGACAGCCGGCGGTGACCGGCTTCTTCCCGGTGGGCGACAGCGTCGTCCGCACCAACCCGCTCTACGGGCGCGGCTGTTCGTTCGCCGCGGTCAGCGCGCACCTGCTGCTGGATGCGCTGTCGGCCGGCGACGACCCGGCCCGCCGGCTGCTGGACTATCGCGCCGGCCTGGAGGCCGAGCTGCGCCCCTATTACGAGGTGATGCGCAAGGCCGATCGTTCGGCGAGCCGCCGCGCGCGCGCCGCGCTGCGACCGCCGACCAGGCCCACGCTGAGGGCCAGGCTGATGAAGAGCTTCCTGGAAGACGGCGTCGCCATCGCCATCCGCGAAGACGTGGAACTGCTGCGGGAGTTCCTGCGCGGCTTCCACATGCTGGAGCATCCGCGGGCCTGGCTCAAACGACCGAAGAACCTCGCCAAGATCCTGCGGGCCTGGGGGCGGGGAAAGGCGGCGAACGCCGCGCTGTACCCAGCGCGAGGCGCGCCTGGCCGCCGCGAGATGCTCGAGGCGGTGGGCATCTCCGCCACAGCCGACCTCAGGCTCGCAACGGCTGAAGCCGCCGCGCCTTGACCGCCGCTGCGGAAGAGGGGTTTCGTGGCGACAACGAAAAACGGAGGAATCCCCATGTCGGACTACAGACTGCTAATCAACGGCGCGCTGGTCGAGGGGGATGCCACCCTGGACGTCATCAACCCTGCGACCGAGGAGACCGTCGCCACCTGCGCCCGCGCCTCGAAGGCGCAGCTGGACCAGGCGGTCGCCGCGGCGAAGGCCGCCTTCCCGGCCTGGAGCGCGAAGGCCATCGACGAGCGCCGCGCCGTGCTGGTGGCCATCGCCGACGCCATCGACGCCAACCTGCCCGAACTGGCCCGCCTGCTCACCCAGGAACAGGGCAAGCCGCTGCAGGACGCCACGGGCGAGATCTTCGGGACCGCGGCGTTCTTCCGCTATTTCGCCAGCCTGGACCTGTCGCCGCGCGTCGTGACCGACGATGCGACCGGCCGGATCGAGGTGCGCCGCAAGCCCCTGGGCGTAGTGGGATGCATCGTGCCCTGGAACTTCCCCATGATCCTGATGGCGTTCAAGGTCCCGCCCGCCCTGCTGGCCGGCAACACGGTGATCCTGAAACCCGCGCCGACCACGCCCCTGACCGCCCTGAAGCTGGGCGAGATCATCAAGGACATCGTGCCGCCGGGCGTGGTGAACATCCTCGCCGACGCCAACGACCTGGGCGGCGAACTGACCAAGCACCCCGACGTGCGCAAGATCAGCTTCACCGGCTCCACCGAGACCGGAAAGAAGGTGATGGCCAGCGCCGCCAGCGCCCTGAAGCGCATCTCGCTGGAATTGGGCGGCAACGACGCCCTGATCGTGCTGGACGACGTGGACCTCAAGGAAACGGCGCCCAAGGTGCTGGGCGCCGCCATGCAGAACGCCGGCCAAGTCTGCATCGCCGCGAAGCGGATCTATGTGCACGAGAGCATGTACGACGCCATGTGCGACGAACTCGCCCGGCTGGCGGACGCGATGGTGGTCGGCGACGGCCTGGAACAGGGCACCGAGATGGGCCCGCTGCAGAACAAGCAGCAGTTCGACAAGGTCATGGGCTTCATCGACCAGGCAAAGAAGGACGGCAAGGTGATCGCCGGCGGCGGCCGCAAGGGCGACAAGGGCTACTTCATCCAGCCCACCGTGGTCCGTGACATCGCCGAAGGCGCCGAACTGGTGGACGAAGAACAGTTCGGCCCCGTCATGCCGGTGATCAAATACTCCGATCCCCGGGACGCCGTGGCCCGCGCCAATGCCTCGATCTATGGCCTGGGCGGCTCGATCTGGGCCAAGGACGCGGACCGGGCCTGGGCCCTGGCCGAGAGCCTGGAGTCAGGGTCCGTCTGGGTGAACAAGCACGCCGACCTGCAGCCCCACCTGCCGTTCGGCGGCTCGAAGATGTCGGGCATCGGCTCGGAACTGGGCGAAGAGGGCCTGAAGGAGTTCACCCAGGTCCAGGTCCTCAACATGGCGCGGTAGATAAGGCGCGGGCGGCGGCGTCGGAGGCGCTGCCGCCCAGATCCCTGCTCTCCTCTCCCCTCGCGCTGCGCGTCGGGGGCGAGGAGGCGCGTTACGCCGTTGGCGCCAGGCCAGCCCAGCTGGCGCAGCTCCGCGTGACTTTCCTTTCCCGCACCGCGGGAAAGGGGGACCGTTCGCCGACCCGCCAACGGCGGGGAAGAGCGAAGGGTGGAAAGGGCAAGCGGCCGGCACGGCGGATGGATCGTCCGCTCAAAATTCAGATGGGGGCTTGCCCTCTCCGCCACCCGCTCTTCGGCGGGCGGTCCCCCTCTCCCACTGCGTGGGAAAGGAAGGGCGCTTAGATCAACCCCGCCAGCGGCGATGACGGATCGGCGTACATGCGCTTGCCCATCCGGCCGGCCAGATAGGCTTCGCGACCGGCGATGACCGCGTGTCGCATGGCCCGCGCCATGCGGATCGGGTCGCGCGCCTCGGCGATGGCGGTGTTCATCAACACGGCGTCGCAGCCCAGTTCCATGGCGATCACGGCATCGGAGGCGGTGCCGACGCCGGCGTCCACCAGCACCGGGACCTGGGTCTGTTCGATGATCAGCCCGAGGTTCAGCAGGTTCTGGATGCCGCGCCCGGAGCCGCTGGGCGCGGCGGCCGGCATGATCGCCGCGGCGCCCGCGTCCTCCAGCTTCCTGGCGTAGACCGGGTCGTCCGAGCAGTAGACCATCACCTGGAAACCGTCGGCGATCAGCAGCTTCAGCGCACGCAGCGTCTCTTCCATGTCGGGCAGCAGATGCGGCGTGTTCGACAGCACTTCCAGCTTCACCAGGTCCCAGCCGCCAGCCTCCCGCGCCAGGCGCAGGGTGCGGACGGCATCCTCTCCGGTGAAACAGCCCGCAGTGTTCGGCAGGAAGGTGAAGCGGTCGGGCTTCACATGGTCGACCAGCATCGGCTGGCTCGGGTCGGACAGGTTCACCCGGCGCAGCGCCACAGTCACGATCTCGGCCCCGGCGGCCTCGGCGGCGGCGGCGTTCTGGGCATAGTCCTTGTACTTGCCGGTGCCGACGATCAGCCGCGAACGAAAGGTGCGGCCGGCGACGGACCAGGTGTCTTCAGTATGGCTCGAACCGTCCACGTCAGCCGCCTCCGATAAAATGCACGATCTCGATGCGGTCGCCGTCGGCCAGCGAGGTGGCGGCATAGGCGGATCGCGGCACGATCTCCAGGTTCCGCTCCACGGCGACCTTGCGGGTGTCCAGGCCGAGCGCGCACACCAGCCCCGCCACGTCGGCGACGCCGGAAAACGCCTGGGTCTCGCCATTCACGGTCAGCTGCAATATGGGCGCTCCTGAGGCGTTGCTTGTGGCCTTCGCCGCCGACCGTTACAAGACCCCGGAATCGACGGCGGAGCCGAATGCCGAAACCGATCTATGTGCTGAGCGGCCCCAACCTCAATCTGCTGGGGACGCGTGAGCCGGAGATTTACGGACATCAGACCCTGGAAGACGTCCGTGGCCTCTGTGAGGCGCGCGCGAAGTCCCTGGGCTTTGAAGTCGTGTTCCGGCAGTCCAACCATGAGGGCCAACTCGTCGACTGGATCCAGGAGGCGCGTGAGCAGGGCTCGGCCGTCGTGCTGAACCCCGCCGCCTATGGGCATACCTCCATCGCGATACTCGACGCCCTCAAGATGCTTTCCATCCCGATCGTCGAGTGCCACCTCTCCAACCCCGCCGCGCGCGAGGCGTTCCGGCGGGAGACCTATGTGTCCCTCGCCGCGACCGGCCTCGTTTCGGGCTTCGGGGCCAAGAGCTATGAACTGGCCGTCGAGGCCGCCGCGGGCCTGGCCCGTTAGATATCAAAGCAGACAAGGGCCGATACATGGCTAACACCCCCAAGGCGCCTGCCGATCCGTTCGACGCTCGCCTGGTGCGCAAGCTGGCCGACATCCTCACCGAGACCGGCCTGTCCGAGATCGAGGTGGAGCAGGGTGAGCTGAAGATCCGCGTGGCCAAGACGCTGACCGCCGGCGCTGCGCCGACGCACTACGCCCCGGCCCCTGCCCCCGTCGCGGCCCACGCCCCGGCCCCGTCGGCCCCTG
>DASVNS010000290.1:0-1549 GCA_036383735.1 Phenylobacterium sp.
GGCGTGGACGACCTGCAACCTTTCAACGCCCGCGCGTTCGCCCGCTCGCTGGTGGGCCTCGAGGAGCCGATCCGATGAGTGCGGAAAACAACCGGCACTGGGTCCGCTATTTCGTGGACTACGCCGCCCTGGCCGCGTTCCTGGCCACCTACCTGGTGACCCGCGACATGCAGAAGGCGACCTGGGGCCTCGTCGTCGGCTCGGCGATCGCCATTGTCGTCGGGGTGGCGCTGGAACGGCGCATCGCGCCGCTGCCGCTGTTCGTGGGCGGAGCCGGCCTGGTGTTTGGCGGGGCGTCGCTGTTCTTCCACGATCCGCGGATCCTGAAGGTCAAGCCGACCATCGTGAACACTGCCATCGCGCTGACCCTGCTGGGCGGCCTGGTCATGAAGAAGCACCCGCTGAAGCTGGTGCTGGGCAGCGCCTTCGAGATGCCGGAGCCCACGTGGCAGCGCCTGACCCTGAACTACGCGGGGTTCTTCCTGGCCTTGGCGGCCCTGAACGAGTTCGTCTGGCGCACCCAGACGGACGACGCGTGGGTGCTGTTCCGCTTCCCGGGCATGATGGTCCTCACCGTGGTCTTCTCGCTCGCCCACGCGCCGCTGCTGATGAAATACGTGAAGGCCGAGGAGATGCCTCCGCCGCCCACCGAATAGCTATTTCGGGAAGGTGATGTTGGTGGGGCGCAGGTGCGGCGTCTGGATCCGATTGTAGTCGGACTCCGGCGTCGCGCGGACGATCATGCCGAGGATCTCAGCCCCGCCGGCCGCTTCGGGCGGCGATTCGCCGTAGAGCTGTCGCCACAGCGCGACGGCCTCCCGGTAGATGCGCTCGTCCCGTCCCATTGGCCTGTCAAATGCAGTTTCCAGCCAGGAAACCCGCTGAGGCGTAAGGCGTTCCGCATAAACTACAGTTAATTTCGAGACTTAGGCGGCCAACCCGACGGCGGGGCCTAGACCCTGATGTCCAGCAGAGATCCTGGCCGCAGGATTCTCTGCCCCTGTTCCGTCGGTGCAGCGGCGGTGCGTTGCGCCTGAGGCGGCGCGCTGGAGGCCTGGGGCGGGGCCGCCTGGCTGGTCGCCTGTGCCGCCGTGGGCGCTGCGGCCTGGCTCACGGCGGCGCTGAAGAACGCCCGCTGGGCGGCGAGCTTGGCGCTGTCCTGGGCTTGCGGACGTTGCTGCGTCTGCGGATAGAGGTTCGGACGGATCGTGGTCACGGACGACTCTGGCTGTGGCGGGGCGCGAACATGGTTAACGGTCGAGGCCCCCAAACTGCCGCTTCCGCCTCAACGCAGGGTTAACGCGCCAGTTTCGCGAGTTTGGCCGCGTCGGCCTCGGTCAACGGCCCGGTGTGCTTGGCGAGGATCTTGCCGTCGCGCCCGACCACATAGCTCTCGGGAACCCCCGTCACGCCGAACTCCACGCCGGCGCGGCCATCGCGGTCGATGAGCGCCGTGGTGAACGGGTTGCCCAGCCGCGTCAGGAACGCCTGGGTATTCGGTGGCGCATCCTTGTAGGCGACGCCGACCACGCGCACGCCCGAGCCCTTC
>DASVNS010000291.1:0-3081 GCA_036383735.1 Phenylobacterium sp.
CGACCTCGCGCGCCACGACGACGACTTCCCCGAGACGCCCATAGCGACCCTCGTCGCCCGGGTGCTGGAGGTCCTGGGCTACGCGCTCCCCGGCGCCGGGCCTGCCGAGCCCGATCCCGCCGAGCCCGACCCGGGCGAACCGGCCGAGCACGACACCGCCTGAACGCCCGCGCAGGGCCGGAAACACGATCCTCAGCGTGAAGGCGCCCCGCCGGACGCCCCTTGCGGCGACGGCGCGCCGGTCGCCGTCGCCCAATCGCCGTGGCTTGCGCCCGTCGCCTACGACACCTTTGAGAAGTCCGCGGGCCGCTTCTCGAAGAAGGCGCTGAAGGCTTCCTTCGCTTCGGCCGAGCGCAGCCGCGGGAAGAAATGTGCGTCCTCGGCGTCGACCTGGGCGGCGACGAACTGGCGGTCCGGATCCTTGAGCAGCGCCTTGGTGACCTTCACCGCGTTCGGCGGCATGGCGGCCAACGCCTGGGCGCGGGCGAGCGCCTCGCCCAGCAGCTCATCGTCCGGGAAGACCTCGGCGACCAGGCCCATGGCTTGCGCCTGCTCGGCGGTGATTTTCTTGGCCATGAGGAAGAGCTCGGTCGCCTTCTGCAGGCCGACGAGGCGCGGCAGCAAGAGACTCGAGCCGAGCTCCGGCACCAGGCCGAGCTTGACGAAGGGCGTCTGGAACGTCGCGCTCTTGGCCGCATAGACGAGATCGCAGTGCAGCAGCATCGTCACGCCGATGCCGACCGCAAGGCCGTTCACCGCCGCCACGACCGGCTTTTCAACCGTCATGAGGCGTGGCGGGAAGGGGTTCCCCGGTTCGGCGGGGTCGAGGGGCGTCGAGTTCGCCTCGGCGAAGATGCCGACATCGGTGCCGGACGTGAACGAGCCGCCGGTTCCGGTGATCAGCGTCACGCGAATGTTGGGATCGCGCTCGGCCCGATCCAGGCCGTCGGCGAGCGCGTGGTACATCTCGCCGTTCAGCGCGTTCTTCTTGTCGGGACGGTTGAGCGTCAGAACCTGGACGCCCTTTTCGAGCGTGACGATCACCTGCTCGGTCATTGTTTCATCTCCCTTGTGAGTTCGGTCGTTGGGTTTCTGCGTTGGCGCGCCGCCTGTCGCCATCCGCGATGCGTCTTATCTGCATGACCGGTAACATGCACAGCGCCGCGACAACAGCCGTCGGAGTTCGGAGATGGCCGCGACACGGCTGTGTCATCAAACCCTCGGCGGCCTGTCATCCAACCTCGTCACAACGTCACCCACGGTTAACCTTGGGGATGTGGGCAAATGCGCTCTGCGATGGTTCTGGGCCTGGTGGCCTCGATAGCGGCGGCCTCGTCGGCGGATGCGGCGATCACCTTGATCGCCAGGGGAACGTTGGGCGGCGTCAGCGATCTGTCCGGCCTGTCGGGCGTGCTGGAAAACGGCATGGCCAAGAACACCCTGGGCGGGATCGGTTCCGGCCTGGCCTACGCCGGCGGCAGCACCTTCCTGGCCGTGCCCGACCGCGGCCCCAACGCGCTGGCCTACAACCTCGCGGTCGACAACACGACCTCGTACATCAGCCGCTTCCACACCATCGACATGGCGCTGACGGCCAGCGCGCCGGGTTCGGTCCTGCCGTTGTCGCTGGCGCCGACGCTCACCGCCACCACCTTGCTCTATAGCCCGACACCGCTCGCCTACGGCACGGGTGTAGGCCTGGGCCTGCCGTCGGGCGCGCCGGTGGAGAACGCGGCGGGGCGCAACTATTTCACCGGCCGGTCCGACAACTACGGGGCCGGCGGCCCGGGCGCTCCGGCCGACGCCCGTTTCGATCCCGAGTCGATCCGGGTCTCCAACGACGGCAAGAGCGTGTTCATCTCGGACGAATACGGCCCCTATGTGCGCCAGTTCGACCGCGCCACGGGCCAGCTGGTCCGCACCTATGAGTTGCCGGCCAACCTGGCCATCGCCACGCCGGCGGCGACCGAGGCCGGCGAGCTGGCGGCCAATATCTCGGGCCGCACCACCAACAAGGGCATGGAGGGCCTGGCGATCACGCCGGACGGCAAGACCCTGGTGGGCGTGATGCAGGCTCCGCTGATTCAGGACAATCTCGACCCGACCAAGAAGATGGTGCGGATCGTCACCGTCGATATCGCCACCGGCACGACCCGGGAGTTCGCCTATGCCTTGACCGCCGGCTCGGGCGTCAGCGAGATCCTGGCGCTCAACGACCACGAGTTCATCCTGGACGAGCGCGACGGCAAGGGTTTGGGCGACGGCTCGAACGCCAAGGTGAAGCAGCTGTTCAAGATCGACATCGCGGGCGCCATGGACATCACCAATCTGACGGGCGCCGCGGCCCTGGCGGCCGCCGTGCCGAAATCGCCGGCGCCGATCCTCGACCTGGTCGCCGCCCTGGGCCTGAACGGCATCGGCCCGTCGTTGGTCCCGGCGAAGATCGAGGGCATCGCCTTCGGCCAGGACATCGGACTGAACGGCCAGATCCTGCACACCCTCTATGTGTCGAACGACAACGACTTCGTGGAAGGTCTGGCCGGGCCGAACCAGTTCTTCGTCTTCGGCTTCCAGGACGGCGACCTGCCGGGCTTCCAGGCCCAGTCGTTCCAGGCCGTGCCCGAGCCCGCCACCTGGGCGCTGATGATCCTGGGTTTCGGCGGTGTCGGCGCGGCCGTCCGCAGGCGGCGGGCCTCCATGCCGCGGCCCTGCTGAGTTCGTCCATGCGGTTCGCCGGGGGCCGGTCTACGCCTCCGGCAGCACGAAGCGGATCGGGATCCGCACCTCTCCCCCGGCCACCGGTGCGCCGTCGCGGGTCAGCGGTCGCATCTTGAACAGCCGGGTCATCCGCAGCGCTGCGTCGCCGAAATCCTGGTCCTGCGGCGTCTCGGAGACGACGCGGCAAGCCGCCAGCCCGCCCTTGGCGTCGACCGAGCAGGTGATCGTCGCACGGCCCTCGATGTTCATGCGCGCCGCCCGCGCCGGATAATAGCGCGCCACCTCCTCGGCGGTGGGGCGGCGCAGCCAGTCCGGGTTCAGCACCACGGCCGGCCGCGGCGGCGCGGGCGCTGCCGGGGGTGG
>DASVNS010000292.1:0-5208 GCA_036383735.1 Phenylobacterium sp.
GGCTTCGGGGACGGAAGCCGTGAGGAGGGATTCATTTGCAGAGGTGCCCGCTTGGGTTCGACTCTCCCCGTCTCCGCCGGCAAGATGTCGGCGGGAAATTTAAAGGTCAAGGTTGCAACAGCCTCGACTTCCTCACCGACCGTCACATCACCGCGTCGACCTCGGTGAAGTCTATTTAAAATACCGGAAGTGGAACTCAGTCAGATAGCTGTGCGGATGCTTCTTAGAAGCGTACGTAGACGCCCGCCACGTCGCGCGACCGCGTTCGCGCCCCCGCTCACTCCACTTGGTCGGTCCGCGCCTCAGCCGCAGTAATCAACCCTGACGGAACTCTCTCAAATTCGCGCGCGAATGTCAAGAACAAAATAAGAACAAACAATCCGCTCGGACGACAAGGGACTTGATGTCCAGTCTCCCTCGACTTGCAACATAGCGCTTCAAGCTACGGCGATCACCGCGAGGGTCTCCTGCGGGGACATCATCAAGGGTTCGCCCGAGGCGCGTGGGTGAACGGTGAGCGACGAACAACGTCTGCATTGCACGCGCTTGGGAGCAGAGCCCCTATCCGCAAGTCTTCGACAGCGCCTGCCGCGGAAAGCCAAGGGCGCTCCCGTTGGACCCGGCGTTGCCGGGCTTCAGCCGCAGGGCGCGGTCGCCCGCCAGTTCCAAGAGAACCGGATAGTTGTACCTTCCGCGGCTCTTGATTTGCTCGAGGTCTGCGATCCCCAGCGGATAGAGGTAGGTGCAGTCGCCGATCGCGATCGTCAGGCCGCCCGGCCGCAGCCGCCACCCTTGAATCGTCTCCGATCCGCCAGATGCGACAGTGACCAGCATGTCGCCCACGTCGCGTCCGTGATCCGTCCGGGCCTTGACCTTGATCCTGATCGCCGCCCCGGTCTCATTGTAGAGCGTCACTCGAGGCTCGACGCTGCAACCTGCGAGTAGCGCCGCCAACACAAACATCGCTCCGCTGAGACGTCTCAACGCGGCCTCGCGGACGACCACGGCCGCGGAGGTCTCTCCTGCGGCCCCCGCTCATTCCAGTTGCTCGGTCCATGCCAATCGCCGTCACGCACCACCGCCAAGGCGCCCCCGGCCAGATTTGACGGAAGATACATCGGGCCAAGTTGCTGCCCTTGGATCGTGTGCTGGCGTTCATGCTCCTGCACCGGGACGCCATGATCGATCCAAGGCTCGCCCTCGTTCGCTCCGGCCGTCACATACGGACGTGACCTCGTGATATGCCTCACGTCCACTCGCCAACCATTCACCCCGCAGCCGCTCGCCGCCCTCAGCGCCATGCCGCAATGCCGCAATGCCGCAATGCCGCAATGCCGCGCGCGTCCTCGCGCTCAGCTCCTCGAACATCCATCGCTCCTTTGCGGGATCAAGTTGACAGAACCTCCGCGCCGAACGCCGACGGGGCTCGGTCGCAGCAATCAACCCTGACGAAACTCTCTCAAATTCGCGCGCGAATGTCAAGAACAAAACACGAACTCATCGCGCTATGCCTTCCGCGGGCGTCACGCGTTCCCCACCACCGCCTACGCCGCCTTGCGACCAGCGGGCTTGCGGCGCGGCGAGGGGCGCTTGTCGCGCCCTTCCACCTTGTCCTTGCCGCCGCGGCGCTGGACCTCCTTCAGGACGCGCCCGTGCGCGTCCTGGTGCGTCCGGGCCTTGGCCTCGCACCTGGCCTGCAGCGCGGCCAGTTCCTTGTCGGTCATCTTCTCGATGCCGATGAACTCGTTCTCGGCGTCGGAGGTCAGGATCAGGTTGTCCAGCTTGGCCTGGATCGCGGCGTTGTCGCGGTTCTGGGTATTCTGGATCAGGAACACCATCAGGAAGGTGATGATGGTCGTGCCGGTGTTGATCACCAGCTGCCAGGTCTCGGAAAACCCGAAGAGCGGCCCGCTGGCCGCCCAGCCCAGCACCAGCACCAAACAGGCGCAGAACGTCCAGGGGCTACCCGCCGCCTGCGACGTGCGGTTCGCGAATCCCGCGAAGGCCTTGTCGATGCTCATGCGGCCAACAACGCGCGAGAGGTGTTTGCGTGGCGCCGCCTGTTGGCCGGCAAGGCGAGCGTTGCCCCTTATCGCGCCCCAAGTCGCATCGCGGTCCTCCTCCCAGCCGGACGAGCGCAGCGGTCAAGCTACACCCACCATGGCTCCGTGAACGGCCACGATGCGACCGGTTCAGCTAGGCGCTGCGGCGCCGCACCAGACCGACGATGAACAGCAGCAGCACGGCGCCTGCCGTGGCCACCAACAGGCTCGGGATCACCCCCTCGCCCGTGCCGATCCCCAGGGAGGTCGCGATGAAGCTCCCCAGGAAGGCGCCCACCACGCCCACGATCAGGTTGGTGAGCAACCCGTGATTGCGGTGCATCACCTTTTCCGCGATCCAGCCGGCCAGGATGCCGATCAGGATGGCGCCGAGAATCCCTACTCCGTTCATTCGCGTGTCCTCCGTTCACGTGGGAGGGCAATGCGGAGGGCGGCTATCGGTTGCAGCAGGTCATCGCAGTCGCGGCCCGGAGTTCATCAGGCGCAGGTACATCAGGGCGGCGATCAGCGCGGCCATGCTCTCGAAAGGGCGCGCTTCCATGACATGGATCAGGTGTCGCATAGGTTCAGGCATGGCGGCCTCCCTTGCCCCCCGCTGTCCCCCGACGACCACGCTTTAAACCAACGTCCCTAACGGCGCTTAACGAAGTACGCTTAACTTAGCCCATCCACGACAGCGCCCCGCCCGTGGCGCGGGCCTGCGGTCGGGACGTGGCCTCCGCCGCGCCGCGCCGGTTCAGCGCGAATTCCCCGAACGCGTCGGCGCCATGGCTCGCCTGGTCGTGCAGCGGCCCGCCATAGCTGCGCGTCGCTCGGTTCCAGCGCTTGCGATAGCCGCGCAGCCGCTCCAGACCCGCCGCGCACCGCTCGGCGTCGAACCAGCACATGGGGATCATCAGCCGCGCGGCGTTCACCCGCTCCTCCGGATCGGTCGGCGCTCCCACCACGATCCGCGACAGCCCCATGGAGCCCAGCGTGTCGTGGCGCGACCGCCCGGTGGTCAGCTCGCGGACCATCACGTCGTGCGGCAGGTGGTGCGCGCCCCACAGGTACGGCTTGTCGGCGATCGCCCGGCGCACCACCGCCTCCAGCCCCTCGCCGTTGGTCTCGAAATAGTCGACCACGCGGATCTCGCGCCCCGCCTGCTGGAAAAACCAGATGGCGGTGTAGTCGTCGATGCCCAGGTCCCAGGCCGTATCCACCCGCAGGGACGGGTCCACCGGAACCCGGCCCACGCGCCCGGCCCGTTCGGCCTCGGCCAGCAGGCTGGCATAGTACGTCCCCGGCGCGGCGGCGTCGAAGTCGACCAGGTACTCCGAGGCGAACCGCGCCTGGCCCTCCTCCACCGATCCCAGCTCGGCGATCAGTTCGCGCTTCTCCCGCTCCAGCTGCTCGCGCGTGAACACGTCGGTCTCGGTGGCAGGCGACTTGAGGCAGAACCAATCCGGATCGCCGCGCCGGCTCTCGAACGCGCGGGCGGCGTGATTGCGCCCGCGCGGCGTCCACAGGAACAGCGCCCAGCCATCGTTCTCCAGCAGGATCGGCCGGATGTGCGCCCAGGCCTCCGGCGTGGCCAGCGCCCACTCCGACATCACCACCCCGGCCACGGACGCGCCCATCAGGCTGTTGTAGTTGTCCGAGCCCATCACCTGCCAGGTCGAGCCGTTGCCCAGCTCCACCTGCATTTCGCTCTCCCGGAAAGTGGGCTGCATCATCGGAGGGAACGCCTCCTCGATGCGCCGCCGGCCGGTGTGCGGGTTGACGGCGTCCCAGATCGCCTTGCGCCCCTGCGCGGTCTCCGGCAGCAGGTGCCAATAGCTCCCCGGCCGCCGCCACGCCGCCCCGGCGGCCCAGTGCAGCGCCACCTCGTCCTTGCCCCAGCGCCGGTGGGCCACCACGTCGGCGCGCTTGGCGCCCCCCAGCAGCGCCTCCCATAGGTCCACTTGATACGGCCGCGGCTGCCAGACGAGCGGCAGGCCCTGGCTGATGCTGGGCGTCTCTTCCTCGGCGGCCGGCGTCTCGCGCCGCCCGCTCACGCCTCGCCCTCCGGCTTGATCTCGCGGACGAACGCCTTGCCATCCGGCCCGATCACCTTCTCGAAGTGGCGCAGGTAGAAGACCACCTCCACCTTCTGAGGCTTCTCGTTTGGCCTGCTGTCCTTCCCGCCCCAGACCCCCGGCGCGATCAGCGCGGCCCGTTTCATCAGCGTGGTCACCAACAGCCGGTCCTGCTGCACAGTGTCGCGGGTAGCGGCCTCCGCCACCGCGAGCGCCTTGTCCGCGCAGTAGTCGGCGCCCTGCGCGCGCGCCTGCGCCACCAGCTGCGCGAACGCCGGATAACGCTTCTGCCAGGCATAGAGCGCCGAGTAGCTCGGCATGTCGTCTTCGTTGCAGATCCGCGACCAGGGTTCCCCCTGCGCCAGCCGTTCGCAGATCCGGCTCGCCACGCCTGCGCCATAGCGCACATGGATCACCCGCCCGAGGTCGTCGGGGGTCTTGGTCCGCAGCGCCTTCTGTGGCCGCTGCGCGGACCGTGGTTTTTCAACCATGGTTAAGCTCCTTGTTTGAATTGAACTTTCAGGCAGCGTTGCCGCCACAAAGGCGTCGCGATTTCCACCTTCGTTGACTGCATCCGCAGGCGCGCCCGAGTCGTACCATCGGACACGCCGCCCGTGCCGGCCTCCGCCGGCGCCACCTTGGGGAGTAGTTCGATGCCGTCCGAGGATGACTACCGCAGACAGGCCGACGCCCTGCTCCAGCAGGCCGCCGCCACCGAAAACATGCGCGACCGCAGCCGCCTGATCGACGAGGCGATGCGCTGGCACAACTGCGCCTTGGCGGCGCGGGACGGCGGCGCCCGGCCCGCTGAGGCCGGTGCGGACGAGCTGAGAGCCTGACCGCCAAAGTCTACGCGATCGGATCCGCCGGCGCGTTCACGGTCGTTTGTTAAGGCGGGGAACGCTACGGCAAGCTATCTCTTCGCCCCGCTATGGATCGCCCAGCACACCCCGCCGCAAACGGTCGCTACATCTCGGAACGGGCGCGCGAAGACGCCCGGGCGATGTTTCAGCAGGTCGAGCGCACCCGGCAGCTGATTCTCGAAGCCCGGGTGAAGCTTGCGACACTCAAGCCGTGGGATCCGTTCC
>DASVNS010000293.1:0-7530 GCA_036383735.1 Phenylobacterium sp.
GGCGTTTCCTGGGTCTGCCGGACGTCAGCGTGCTGAACGACCACATGGTCAGCGAGATGAGCAAGCGGATCGACGCCAATATCAACCTGCTCAATCCGGAGGATTTCATGAAGAACTGGATGAGCTTCGGGACGGGCGCCCAGGAGCAGTTCCGTAAGTTCATGGAAGTCGCCACGACCCGGAAATGACCGACACCATCTATGCGCCGGCCACGGCCGCGGGCCGGTCGGCCGTCGCTGTGGTGCGGCTTTCGGGACCTGGGACAAAGACGGCGGTGCGCGCGCTGGCCGGCGCCGTTCCGCGCGCCCGCCACGCCAGCCTGCGAACGCTGCGGAGCCCGTCCGGGCAAGATATCGACCAGGCGCTGGTGCTGATGTTCGAGGCGCCCGGCAGCTATACCGGCGAAGACTCGGCGGAGTTTCACGTGCACGGCGGATTGGCCGTGATCGGCGCGCTCATCGCGGCGCTCCACGCGCTCGGCCTGCGGCTGGCCGAGCCGGGCGAGTTCACCCGCCGCGCCTTCGAGAACGGCAAGCTGGATCTGGCGCAGGCGGAAGGGGTCGCCGACCTGATCGAGGCGGAGACCGAGGCCCAGCGGCGCCAGGCGCTGGAGCAGCTGGGCGGCCGGCTGTCGGACGTCCAGGCGCGTTGGACCGACGCGCTGCTGGAGGCGCTCGCGATGTTGGAGGCCGCGGTGGATTTCCCCGACGAGGAGGTCCCGCAGGACGTGGCCGCACGCGCCCGGCCGGCGCTGGAGCACCTGGTCGCCGAGCTGGAGACCGCCGCGGCGGACGCCGAGCGCGGGGAGCGTATCCGCGAGGGCTACCGCATCGCCCTGATCGGCGCGCCCAATGTGGGCAAGAGCACCCTGTTGAATGCGCTGGCCGGCCGCGACGCCGCCATCGTCACCGCCACGCCGGGCACGACGCGGGACATCATCGAGGTTCCCATGGTGCTGGCCGGCTACAAGGCGCTGATGGCTGACACCGCAGGCCTGCGCGAAACCGGCGACGAGATCGAGGCCGAGGGCGTGCGCCGCGCCCGCGCCTGGGCGGCGGCGGCCGATGTCCGGCTCTGGCTGGTGGACGGGTCGTCCGCGGAAACGGGAGCCGTCCCAATGGAGTTGCGCCCGGGAGACCTGTGCCTGATCACCAAGCGCGATCTGCCGGTGGGCGAGGCCGGCGGCTGGGCGGCGGCACAGGCCAAGCGCCTGGGGCTGGCGGTCGCGGAGATCACCGCGAAGGGGCCGGGAGACGTGACCTGGATCCGCGCGACTCTGGAGGAGCGTATCGTCGAGGCGCTCGAAGGCGCCGAGCCGCCGGCGGCCACCCGCCTACGGCACCAGGAACTGCTGACCGAGGCCGCCGACCGGCTCCGCCACGCCCTGGGCCAGGACGAACACCTGGAGCTGGCCGCGGAAGACGTCCGCCTCGCCGCCCGGGCGCTGGACCGCATCACCGGCCGCATTGACCCGGAGCAAGTGCTGGGCCGGATCTTCTCGACCTTCTGCATCGGGAAGTGAGCGCGAAAATTCCTCCCCATCGGGGGAGGTGGCGCGAAGCGCTGGAGGGGGTCCTCCACGACGGTTTGAGCGGACCCCCCTCAGTCGGCATTCGCCGACAGCGCCCCCGATGGGGAGCAACTGACCTCCTCCGCGACCCGCGCCACTGTTTCACGTGAAACACGGCCGAGTTTCCCCTATAGCAACCGCGCATGACCTGGGACGTGATCGTCATCGGTGGGGGGCACGCGGGCTGTGAGGCTGCGTCGGCGGCGGCGCGGTTCGGCGCCCGCACGCTGCTGCTCACCCACAAGCTCGAGACGATCGGCGAAATGAGCTGCAATCCGGCGATCGGCGGGTTGGGCAAGGGTCATCTGGTTCGCGAGATCGATGCGCTCGACGGCGTGATGGGCCGGTTGGCCGATGTGGCCGGCATCCAGTTCCGGATGCTGAACCGCTCCAAGGGCGCAGCCGTGCGGGGGCCGCGGAGCCAGATCGACCGCCGCCTCTACCGCGAGGCGATGCAGGCGGAGCTGGCCGCGACGCCGACCCTGGAAATCCGCGCGGAGGCGGTCGAAGATCTGATCGTCACCGACGGCGTGGTGGCGGGTGTCGTGGGCGGCAGCGGGACGGAATATCGCGCCGGCCGTGTCGTGCTGACCACCGGCACCTTCCTGAAGGGCGTGATCCACCAGGGCGACCTGCGGATCCCCGCCGGCCGGATCGGCGACGCGCCGGCCATCGGCCTGGCCGATCGGCTCTATGCGTCGGGCCTGCAGATGGGCCGGCTGAAGACTGGCACGCCGGCGCGCCTGGACGGCTCGACCATCGCCTGGGACCGGCTGGAGATGCAGGATGCGGACGCCCAGCCGATCCCGTTCTCGTTCCTGACCGACCGCATCGCCACGCGCCAGATCCAGTGCGGCATCACCTACACGACGGAAGAGACCCACCGGATCATCGCCGAGCGGCTGACGGAATCGGCGGTCTATGGCGGTCGGGTCTCAGGTCGCGGGCCGCGCTATTGCCCCTCGATCGAGGACAAGGTGGTCCGCTTCCGCGACAAGACCAGCCACCAGATCTTCTTGGAGCCGGAGGGCCTGGACGACACCACCGTCTACCCGAACGGCGTCTCCACCTCGGTCTCCGCCGAGACCCAGGATCTGTTCCTGCGCACCATCCCGGGGCTGGAACAGGTGGTGGTGAAACGGCACGGCTACGCCATCGAGTACGACTATGTCGACCCGCGGGAGCTGTTCCCGACCCTGGAGGCCAAGCGCGTGCCGGGCCTCTACCTGGCCGGCCAGATCAACGGCACCACGGGCTACGAGGAGGCCGGCGCCCAAGGCCTGGTCGCCGGGCTCAACGCTGCGCGAGCCGCCTCCGGCGCCGAGCCGGCGCAGTTCGCCCGGGACGAAGCCTATATCGGCGTCCTGATCGACGATCTGGTGACCCGGGGGGTCACCGAGCCCTATCGGATGTTCACCAGCCGGGCGGAGTTCCGGCTGACGCTGCGAGCGGACAACGCCGACCAGCGGCTGACGGGCAAGGGGATCGGCCTGGGCGTCGTGGGCTCCGGGCGGGCCGCGGCGTTCCACGTGAAACATCAGGCGCTCTCGGCCGCCCGGGCCGAGGCGACGGCCTTGACGCTGACGCCCGCGGCCGCCGCGAAAGCGGGCCTGCCGGTGAAGGCCGATGGCCAGCGCCGCAGCGTCGTCGAGCTCCTGGCCTATCCGACCATCAGCTTCGAGGATCTCACCCGGGTCTGGCCGCAGATCGGCGCCTGGAGCGCGGCTGTGCGCGAGCAGATCGAGATCGACGCGTCCTATGCCGGCTACCTGGATCGCCAGGCGGCCGACGCCGAGGCCTTCCGCCGCGACGAGGACCTGCGCCTGCCGGCCGCCCTCGACTACGCGGCCATCGGCGGCCTCTCCAACGAGGTGCGCGAGAAGCTGGCGGCGGTGCGTCCGCTCACCCTGGGCCAGGCCGCCCGCATCGAGGGCGTGACGCCGGGCGCGCTGACCGCGCTCCTTGCTCACGTCCGCCGTCGCGCGGCCTGAGGCGTGGCGAGCCCGAATGACCCCCAAGTTCCTCCCCCTCTGGGGGAGGGGGACCATCCGCAGGATGGCGGAGGGGGTCCTCTACCGATGCCGGGGGTGACCCTCTCCACCCCTTCGGGGTCCCCCTCCCCCAAGGGGGGAGGAACTCGGGTTGTCGACGCGACGTCCTTCGCCCGTGCGGCCAAGGCCACGCCGGAGCAGATGGCGGAGCTGTCGCGCTTCCTGGAGATGCTGATCGAGGGCAACGCGGTGATGAACCTGGTGGGCCCCGCGACGATCCCCGACTTCTGGAACCGCCACGCGTGGGACTCGGCCCAGCTTTTCCGCCTCGCGCCGCAAGCGCTCACCTGGGCGGATCTGGGCGCCGGGGCGGGGTTCCCGGGCCTCGTGCTGGCGATCCTTGGCAAGGGCCGCGAAGGCTTCCACGTCCACCTGATCGAGAGCATGGCCAAGCGGTGCCGGTTCCTGTCCCAAGTGGTCGCGGAGCTGGATCTGCCGGCCACGGTGCACAACGAAAGGGCGGAAAACCTTTCCCTGCCTGTGGACATCGTCACCGCCCGTGCTTGCGCGCCCCTCTACCGCCTGTTCGGGTATGCTCGGCCATACCTGCTGAGCGGGGCGCCGGGATTGTTTCTCAAGGGTCAAGATGTTGTGGCGGATATGTCTGAGGCCGCAAGATATTGGGAATACGAGGCGGATGTCGTACCGTCGCTAAGTGACGAGAGAGGCCGCATCGTGCGGGTGAGGAGGCTTGGGCGTGCTCGCAAGGTCTGACCGAGGACTACGCGTGCTGGTCGTCGCCAATCAGAAGGGCGGCGTCGGCAAGACCACGACAGCCATCAACCTCGGCACCGCCCTGGCCGCCGTGGGCGAGAAGGTCCTGTTGATCGACAGCGACCCGCAGGGCAACGCCTCCACCGGGCTGGGCGTCGGGCGGGCGCTGCGCAAGAAGACCCTGTACGACGTGCTGATGGGCGAGCAGCCGCTGCTGGACGCGGTGGTGAAGACCGCGGTGCCCGGCCTCGACCTGATCGCCTCCGATCCAGACCTGTCCGGCGTGGAGCTTGAGCTGGGCCAGCAGGCGAGACGTTCGTTCAAGCTGCGGGACGCCATCGCCCCCGTCCGCGCGGCCGGCGCCTACACCTACATCCTCATCGATTGTCCCCCGTCGCTGAACCTGCTGACCGTCAACGCGATGGCCGCCGCCGACGCGGTGCTGGTGCCGTTGCAATGCGAGTTCTTCGCGCTCGAGGGGCTGTCGCAGCTGATGCGGACCATCGACCTGGTGCGGGGCAGCCTGAATCCGGCGCTTGAGCTGCAGGGCGTGGTCCTCACCATGTACGACCGGCGCAACTCGTTGTCGGAACAGGTGGCCAGCGACGTGCGCAGCCACTTCGGCGAGGCGGTCTACCAGACCGTGATCCCGCGCAACGTCCGGGTCTCGGAGGCCCCATCGTTCGGCAAGCCGGTGCTGGTCTATGACCTGAAGTGCGCCGGCAGCCAGGCGTACCTGAAACTGGCGCGCGAAGTGGTCCTGCGCGAGCGCAGGCGGCGGGCCGAGCAACAGATGGAACTGAGCTGACCATGGCTGAAAACCGCAGGGGGCTGGGCCGTGGCCTGTCGGCGCTATTGGGCGAGGCGGAAGAGATCGCGCATGCGGCCGATCCGGTCGCCGGCGTGCGCGAGATCCCGATCGAGCTGATCCACCGCAATCCGGACCAGCCGCGCCAGACCTTCGACGAGATGGAGATGGCCGAACTGGCCGAGTCCGTGCGCGACAAGGGCGTGCTGCAACCGATCCTGGTGCGGCCGTCGCGGCTGAGGCCGGGCGAGTTCGAGATCGTGGCCGGCGAACGCCGCTGGCGCGCGGCGCAGCGGGCCGGCCTGCGGTCGATCCCGGCCCTGGTGCGCGAACTGGGCGACACCGAAGCCTTCGAGATCGCCATCATCGAGAACGTCCAGCGCTCGGACCTGAACCCGGTCGAAGAGGCGCGGGCCTATTCGGCGCTGATGGGCCACCTGCAGATCACCCAGGAGGAGGCCGCCAAGCGGCTGGGCAAGTCGCGCAGCCACGTGGCCAACACCCTGCGGCTGATCCAGCTGCCGGTCGCGGTGCAGGATCACCTGATCGGCGGCCGGCTGACCGCCGGTCACGCCCGCGCGCTGCTGACCTCCGACAACGCCGAGGCGCTGGCCGACCTGATCGTCGAGCGCGGCCTGACGGTGCGCGACGCCGAGGCGCTGTCGCGCGGTAAGACCGCCGCGCCGAGAAAGGCGTCCGGACCGCGGAAAACCAAGGATGCCGACACCGCCTCGCTTGAGGTCGACCTCGAGGATGCGCTGGGCATGAGCGTCGACATCGCCGACCAGGGCGGGGCGGGCGAGGTGAAGATCCGCTACGCCAGCCTGGAACAATTGGACGAGATCTGCCGGCGGCTGATGCGCCGTTAGGGCGATCCGGAGTGGTCGTCAGCCCAGCGTCAGCAACGCCAGGCCGACGCCGCCGATGACGATCCGGAGCCAGCCGAAGGGCGCCAGGCCGCGGCGGGTGACCACCGCCAGCATCGTGCGGATGACCACGATGGCCACCAGGAACGACACCACGAAACCGATGGCGACCAGCGGCAGGGTGTCGGCGGTCAGCTGATCGCGGCTCTCCCAGGCGTCCAGCACGAAGGCGCCCAGCATGGTCGGGATCGCCAGGAAGAAGGTGAACTCGGCCGCTGCCCGCTTTTCGACGCCGAACAGCATGCCGCCCACGATGGTCGCGCCCGAGCGCGAGACGCCCGGCATCATCGCCAGAACCTGGAACAGCCCGATGGCCAGCGCTTTCGCCAGGGGCAGCTTGAAGGGATCACGCGCCGTCGGACGCGGCGCCATGCGGTCGACGAACAACAGCACGACGCCGCCCAGGATCAGCGAGACGCACTGCACCTGCGGGCTGTCGAACAGCACGGCCTTGATGAAGTCGTGCAGCAGCAGGCCCAGGACCACGGACGGCAGGAACGCCACGATCACGGTCAGGGCGAACTTGCGCGCTTCGGGGCTGGTGGGCAGGCCGGTCACCTGTTTCCAGAGCTTGCCGAAATAGAGCGCCGCCACCGCGAGGATGGCGCCGAGCTGGATCATCACCGCGAAGGTGTCCCAGAAGCCATCCGGCAATCCCATCGCCTGCTTGGCCAACAGCAACATCCCCGTGGACGAGACGGGGATGAACTCCGTCAACCCCTCGATGATCCCAAGGATGACGGCATAGGCCCAGTCCGGCAGCACGGGTGACGCTCCTACTCAAAACCGAAGGGCCGAATGGCCGGATTATGGTGAAGAAGAAGTTCATCTCAAAATTGGACTAATTATGAGGCTAGAGCGGAGCTAGAGGCTAACACTCCGTGAGTGTCGATTCTTATAGTCCAACTTATAGACTTCTGCCTTTCCACAGAGGTTTTTGCCCTCTACATGGCTGCTCGACAGGAGGCGCAGTTCCATGGCCGAGCGCATGCTGAAGTTCACCCTCACGCCGCGCTCGACCCCTCAGAAGCGGGACCCCGAGGCGCGGGCTGGCGATTTCCACGAGATCTACCGCGACTTCATCGACGCCAAGGCGTCCGAGCAGGCGTCGCGCTGCTCGCAATGCGGTGTCCCGTTTTGCCAAACGCACTGCCCGCTGCACAACAACATCCCCGATTGGCTGCGGATGACCGCCGAAGGCCGGCTGGAGGAAGCCTACGCGCTCAGCCAGGCCACCAACGCCATGCCCGAGATCTGCGGGCGGATCTGCCCGCAGGACCGGCTGTGCGAGGGCAACTGCGTGATCGAGCAGTCCGGCCACGGCACCGTCACGATCGGGGCCGTCGAGCGCTACCTCTCGGACAAGGCCTGGGAGATGGGCTGGGTGCGCCCGCTGGTCGCCGCGACCGAGCGCAGCCAGACGGTGGGGATCATCGGCGCGGGCCCGGCGGGCCTGGCCGC
>DASVNS010000294.1:0-2438 GCA_036383735.1 Phenylobacterium sp.
GCTTGGCCTCGGCCAGCCGGTCGGCGACGTCGCCCTGGACGATCCTGGCGCGGGGATCGTCCAGGCTTTGCCCATAGAGCGGCGCCAGGTGGCTGTGCGCCCAGGCGATGACCTCCGGGACCAGTTCCGCCACGACGATCCGGGCGTCCTTCGGCAGGTCGGCCACGGCGGCGCGCAGGGTGAAGCCCATGCCCAGCCCGCCGATCAGGACGCGTGGCGCCGGGGGGCCGGCCAGCTTCGCCCAGGCCAGCTTGAACAGCGCTACCTCCGAGCCGTAGAGGCGGCTGTTCATCAGCTCGATCCTGCCGGACATGATCGAATAGTCCTGGCCGCGTTGCATGAGCTTGAGCTCGCCGCCGCCGGGGATCTGGGCCGAGTCGAGGTGGATCCAGGGATTCATGCTGCCTGCATACAGCTCTTCGCTGTCGCCACGTCATTCGCGTTAGATTGGGATCAAACCCGGCCGCCACAGAGCGGCGGTGCGTGCAGGAGGATTTTCCCATGGCCGACTTCGGCGGCGACACCGAGCTCGAAGCCTTCCGTCAGGAGGCGCGGTCCTGGCTGGAGGCCAACTTCCCCGCCTCGCTGAAGGGCAAGGGGGCGCTGGCGACCAGCGAGGTGCGGTCGAACGATCCAGACCTCGCGAGATGGCGCAAGGCGATGGGCGAAAAGGGGTGGGGCACGCCCACCTGGCCCAAGGCGTACGGCGGCGGCGGGCTGTCACCGCAGGAGGCCCGCGTGCTCCTACAGGAACTGACCGCGATCGGCGCGTTCAACCCGCTGATGTTCGGCATGGGCGTGACCATGATCGGCCCGACCATCCTCGACTACGGGACCGACGCCCAGAAGGCCAAGCACATCCCGCCCATCGTGCGCGGCGAGGTGCAGTGGTGCGTCGGCTATTCCGAGCCGAACGCCGGCTCCGACCTGGCCAGCCTGCAGATGAAGGCTGTGGACAACGGCGACGGCTGGACGGTGACCGGCAGCAAGATCTGGACGAGCGGCGCGCAGTATTCCGACTGGTGCGGCGCCCTGGTCCGGACCGACCCTGCGGCGAAGAAGCACGAAGGCATCAGCTTCATGCTGATCGACATGCGCCAGCCGCAGATCGAGGCGCGGCCGATTCCGCTGATCACCGGCGACGCGCCGTTCTGCGAGACGTTCTTCACCGAGGCCAAGGCGCCGCGGGACGCGCTGCTGGGGCAGCTCAACGTCGGCTGGACGGTGGGCAAGCGCCTGTTGCAGCACGAGCGGGCCAGCCAGACCGGGGCCTCGACCGGCGGCCGCCCGCCGCCGCCGGTCTCCGACATCGCAAAACAGTATGTCGGGGTGGACGAACGGGGCCGCATCGCCGATCCCGACCTGCGCGCGCGCGTCATCAGGCATCAGATGGACGCGAAGGTGCATGGACTGACCCTGGCCCGCGCCATGGCCGAGGCGAAGGGGAACAACAGTCCCGGCAACGCCGCCTCCGTCTTGAAGAACTCGGCCACCAACGTCGCCCAGACCCGCGCCGAGCTGACCCTGGAGATCATGGGTCAGCAGGCGCTGGGCTGGGAGGGCGAGGCGTTCTCCAGCGAAGAACTGGAGGCGGTGCGAACCTGGCTGTGGGGCAAGGCGATGTCGATCTACGGCGGCTCGTCCGAGATCCAGAACAACATCATCTCCAAACGGATCCTGGGCCTGCCGGACACCACCCAGTCCACCTGAACCGGCGACTCGGGCCTTGCCCCGCGCCGGCGCCGAAAGGGGACCGAATCTGAACCGGGATTAAACACCGGCCTCAGCCTGGCATTAACCGAAGGCGTGCAAACCTCTGCCAACCGCGCAGATGCGGACGCAGCGCTCAGGGTGACGACATGGCGACCTCTCACGCCATCGACTGGTTTCTCCTCGACCACGGCTCGGACCATCCGGTCGCGGTGGGGGACGTGGTTTCGGTGGATGCGGGCGGGATGCCGATCTACCGGGTCATGGCGCTCGCGGGTCGCGACGTGCAGCTGGTGAACGAGCGCAACGCGGCGGTCGGCACGCTGCCGCTGGCCCGGTTCCGCTGGCGCGGCGCGGCCTGACGACCACGCCAGCCACCCGGCGCTTTGCCTTGCGCCGGAACGTGCTAGGCCATGGATCATGGCCGAATTCGATTTTGACGCCCTGGTCGTGGGCGCGGGCGCCGTCGGGCTCGCATGCGGCCACGCCCTGTCCCGGCGCGGCCTGGCGGTGGCGGTGCTGGAGCAGGACGTCGCCATCGGCCAAGGCGTCTCCTCCCGCAATTCCGAGGTCATCCACGGCGGTCTCTACTATCCGACCGGCTCGCTGAAGGCGCGCCTGTGCGTGCAGGGCCGCCGGATGCTGTACGCCTTCTGCGACGCCCACCACGTGGAGTATGACCGCTGCGGCAAGCTGGTGGTGGCCGAGAGCCTCGACGACCTTGCCCG
>DASVNS010000295.1:0-4940 GCA_036383735.1 Phenylobacterium sp.
CCCCCCCAGCCGCCGTCCAGCATGCGGCCGACCACGAAGCCGGTGACCAGCGGGCCCCAGAACGAGCCTGTGCCGCTGGCCGCGGAGCGGGGCACGCACTGGCCCTGGCCGTAGACGTCCTCGCAGCTGGCCTGGTCGTTCCACTGCGCGGACTTCTTGTCGTCGTCCTGGGCGTTCTTCGCGGCGGTCTCGCAGGCGCTGTCGGGCGCCTCGTTCTTGTCCTTGCACTCCTGCAGGGACTGGTAGGCGTAGGCGTCGGTTGCGGGGCCGGAGTTCTCGATCCGGACATTGTCGCCCGGGCCGTCGCCGCAGGCCGTCAGCGAGACGCCGCCTGCCGCCATCAGGGTGGTGAGAACCAGTTTCCGGGAGCGTTTCATCGGACTTACGCCGTCATGCAGGCGGCGTTCAGGATGCCGACCGCGAGCGAGATCGAGAGGAGATAGAGCGCCGTCGACATCTCGCCACGCTCGATGCGCGCCGAAACGTCCGGCAGGGCGACGCGGCGGACGACCCAGAAGGTGACGATCTGGATCACGCCGGCCAGGATCGCCCAGGCCACGAACTCGGGCAGGGTCGCGGTGTGCGCCAGGGCGGACGCCAGCGGGATCACATAGCCCAGCAGCGCGCCGCCCAGGGCGACGGCGGCAGCCATGTTGCCTCCGCGGATCAGCGCGCCTTCGTCGTGCGGCGTGATCCAGCGGTAGATGGCCTTGAAGATCAGGGCGAAGCCGCCGGCCGCCAGGAAGGCCAGGGCGAAGCTCAGGGCGCCTGCGCCGAAGGCGGCGGGATCGAACACGATCATTCTTTTCCTTTCGAGGGTTCGGGCGCGGGGCGCGCCCTAGGCTTCGAATTCTCCAACGTTCAGCGGAATGCCGACCATGATCTCATGAGTCAGGTCGCCGCCCTCCGGCTCCATTTCGATCGCCAGCAGCAGCTCGCGGCCATCGCCCGGCAGGTCCCGGGCAAACAGCATACAGGTCTGGTAGATCCGCCGCACCTGCCGGCCCTCGCGGTCGTCATAGACCTCTTCCCAGAAGCTCACCGGGTCCTGGCGCTCGTCGGCGTCGCCGAACCAGAAGCGGCGGTATTCCGGAAGGCCCCGATCGGTGAAGGTGCGGGCGCGCAGTCGATCGGCCCATTCCCGCCTGGCCCGTGCGTCCGGCGGATAGGCGGACGCCCAGGGCACGAAGATGGTGAAGTCGTCCGCCTGTTGTCCCTGCGGGTCGGGGCTGACCATCTGCAGCATCAGGTCGTCGTCGGTATAGAACCTGTGCACGAAACCGTCCGCGCCGAGATCGATCAGGCCCTGGGCCACGATCCCCAAGGCGTCGCCGCGCAGCTGCACCTTGGTATCGGCGCCATAGCGGCGCCAGGCCAGCGGATCGAGGCGGACGCTGCGGCCGATGGTGATGTTGCGCACCACCGGAATGGCCGGGGCAGGCGCCGCGTCCTTGCGCCCGCCGAACAGTCCGCGAAAAATCACGTCATCCGCCCTTGTTGGCCTTGGACTATAGTCCCATCTTGCAGGGTGTCAAACATACGCGTATGTATACCATGAATGCGTAAGTCTCTGGACAAGGCAACGGGCCTGAGCCCCGCGGAACGGACTCGGCAGTGGCGCGAGGAGCGCCAGCGCCTGGGTCTCGTGAAGCTGGAGCTGTGGGTTCCGCCGGCGGCGAAAGCCGACGTCCAGGCTGCCGCACGAGCGATCGTCACAGCGTCGAGCCGCGGACCGGCGCTGTTGAAGAACCCAGACCCTCCGCAGGGATCTTTCCAGATGGACCATGTCATCGACACCGACTGGTCGGTGCAGAGTCTTGCGCAAGCACTGACCGAGACCCGCCTGCTGCGCGACGGCGAACTGACCGCGCGCGTGCTGGAGGGCGCCGACCCCGTGCTGCAGATCACCATGCACGAATTCGGCGACCTGCCGATCTTCCTTTCTGTCGGGGCCGAGCAGATCGTCGTGTCCGCGCTCATGTGGCCGGTCGACGAACAGAAGGACCAGGCGGCGTTCAACGTCTTCCTCCTGAAGGCCCAGAAGCTGGTGCCGCTGTCGAACTTCGGCATCACCACCGTGGCGGGCCGCGACTATTATGAGATCTTCGGCGAGCTGACGTGCAAGACAACGCTACAGACGGTGATCATCGAGCTGCGCATGCTGGCCGAGAACGCCATCCGAGCCGCTGACGAACTGCGCGAAAACTTCGCCGCGGCCGCCTGAAGGAACATTCGATGTCGATCTTCACGAAGCTGATCACCCTGTTCCGCGGTACGGCGCACGAGGCTGGCGCGGCAGTGGTGGACGCCAATGCGCTGCGCATCCTGGACCAGGAGATCCGTGACGCCGACAACGCCCTGGGCCGCGCCCGCGATGATCTCGCGACGCTGGTGGCCAAGCGCCGGATGCTCGAAAAAGAGCTGCAAGGCCTGACGGACCAGGCCGGCCGCTATGAGAGTTCGGCCCGCGCAGCCCTCGGCAAGGGCGACGAGGCCCTGGCGCTGGAGGTGGCGCAGCGGATCTCCGAGCTGGAAACCGAGATCGGCGTGAAGACCCCGCAGCTGGGCGAGATGCGGGCCGCCGAGGAGCGCATGCACCAGACCATCGCCACCACCCAGCAGCGGGTCGAGAACCTGCGCCGCGAGATCGACGTGGTGAAGGTCAACGACAGCGTCCAACGGGCGCAGGCCGCCGTGGCCTCGCAGGGCGCGGGCGCGTCCGCGCGGCTGGGCTCGGCCGCCGACAGCCTGAAGCGCATCAAAGAGCGCCAGGCGATCGCGGACGAGAAGTTCAAGGCGGCCGGCGAACTGGAAGACCGCCGCACCGGCGCCGACCTCGACGCCAAGCTGAAGGCCGCCGGCATCCTGCCGGGGCATTCCTCGGCCAACGATGTCCTCGCTCGCCTGAAGGCCCCCAAGGACGCGCCGCTGCAGATCGAAGCGCCGCGCCTGCAGATCGAGAGCCAGCCTGTCCCGGCAAAGCGCGGCGAGGAAAGCTGACCTCCTCTCCCCCGAGCGCGCAGCGCGAAGAGAGGGAGAGGGTAGGGAGAGGGCGGCTCGCAGGAAGGTCATCCGCAGGCGCTGGATCAAAGCTCCGCTGTGGGTCCTCGACGCCGAGCCGAGTCACCCAGCCGGCCCTCTCCCTACGCTCTCCCTCTCCGCTTCGCGGGGGGAGAGGAGGAGCCTGACAATGAAACGCATCAAGACGACCGAACGCCCTGGCTGGGATGAGAAGGCCGAGGCGCTGGGCTTCACCTGGCGCCACCTGGACGGCGCCCGCTATTGGGACGAGCGCGCCTACTACGCGTTCACCCTCGCCGAGATCGAGGACGGGATCGAAGAGCCGGCGCGCGAGCTGCACGCCATGTGCCTCGACCTGGTGGACGAGGTGGTGAAGAGCGAAGAGCTGATGGCCAGGCTGGCCATCCCCGAGGCCTCCCGCGACGACGTGGCCGAGAGCTGGGCGCGCAAGGACCCCAGCCTCTACGGGCGGTTCGACTTCGCCTATGACGGCGCGGGTCCGGCGAAGCTGTTCGAATACAACGCCGACACGCCGACCAGCGTCTACGAGACCGGCACGTTCCAGTGGATCTGGCTGGAGGACATGATCGAGGCCGGCGCGCTGCCGGCCACGGCCGACCAGTTCAACAGCTTGCACGAGAAGCTGGAGCAGCGGTTCAGGGCGATCTTCCCGACCGGCGGTTTCGTCCACTTCGCCAGCGATCCGGGCTCCGTCGAGGACCGGCAGACTGTGAAGTACCTGGAGGATATCGCGGCGCAGGCCGGGATCGAGCCCAAGTTCGTGCCGATCCAGAGCATCGGCCTCGACGCCGACGGCCGGTTCGTCGACCAGGACAACTACCTCGTCCAGGCGCTGTTCAAGCTATACCCCTGGGAGGAGATGTTCCGCGAGGACTACGCGTCCAGCATCAAGGGCTCCAGGACCCGCTTCCTGGAGCCCGCGTGGAAGGCGGTGCTCTCCAACAAGGGCATGCTCCCCCTGCTCTGGGCGCGCCATGCGGGACACCCGAACCTGCTGCCGGCCTTCTTCGAGGACGACCCAGGCTCAGCGGAGCTGGCCAGGTCGTATGTGCGCAAACCGCTGTTCAGCCGCGAGGGCGCCAATGTCGAGCTGGTCGACCAGGGCCGGCGCGCGAAGGTGCTGGACCAGGGCTATGGCGAAGAGGGCTACATCCGCCAGGCGCTGCATGCCCTTTCGCCGTTCGACGGGAACTATCCCGTGGTCGGCGCGTGGATCGTCGGCGACGAGCCGGTCGGGATCGGCATCCGCGAGGACCGCAGCCGGGTGACCAGGAACCTGAGCCGGTTCGTGCCGCATGTGATCCTGTGATGCCCCGCGGCTCATGAAACCAGGAACAGATGCCGCGAGGGGCAGAGGTCGGACACCGGGCATTCCTCGCATTTCGGTCTGCGGGCGACGCAGACGTAGCGGCCGTGCAGGATCAGCCAGTGATGGGCGCGGGTGAGGTACGGCTCCGGCACGACCGCCATCAGGTCGGCCTCGACCTTATCGGGCGCCTTGCCGGCGGAGAGCTCCAGGCGATGCGAGATGCGGAACACGTGGGTGTCGACGGCGATGGCCGGCTCGATGCGCAGCTCGTTCAGCACGACGGAGGCGGTCTTGCGGCCGACGCCGGGCAGGGCCTGGAGCTTCTCCCGTTCCAGGGGGACCTCGCCGCCATGCTGGCCGATCAGGATCTCGGCCATGCGGATCACGTTGCGGGCCTTGGTGTTGTAGAGGCCGATCGAGGAGATGAACGGCTTCAGGCCATCCTCACCCAGCGCCAGCATCTTCTGCGGCGTGTCGGCCACCTGGAACAGCCTCGCGGTGGCCTTGTTCACCGACACGTCCGTCGCCTGGGCCGAGAGCGCCACCGCGACCACCAGCTCATAGGGGCTGGCGTAGTTCAGCTCGGTGC
>DASVNS010000296.1:0-2653 GCA_036383735.1 Phenylobacterium sp.
TAGGTGTACTGGGTGATCTCCATACCATCGCACCAGACCTCCCAGCCCAGGCCCCAGGCCCCGACGGTCGGGTTCTCCCAATCGTCTTCCACGAAGCGGATGTCGTGCACCTTGGGATCGATGCCGATGGCTTCCAGGGAACCCAGGTACAGCTCCTGCAGGTTCTCCGGGTTCGGCTTCAGGATCACCTGGTACTGGTGGTGCTGGTGCAGGCGGTTGGGGTTCTCGCCGTAGCGCCCGTCGGCGGGGCGCCGGGAGGGCTGCACATAGGCCACCTTCCACGGTTTCGGCCCCAAGGTCCGCAGCACGGTCATCGGCGAAAGCGTGCCGGCGCCCACCTCCACGTCGTACGGCTGCAGAATCGCGCAGCCGTGACGGCTCCAATAGTCATGGAGTTTCAGGATAAGACCCTGAAAAGACAAAGGTTGATCGGACATTAGGGACAGGAGGTTCGCGGGCGCAAAAAAAGTCGGCGGACCATAGGGCCCGCCGACCTTTGCTTCAACCCGCCCCGCGCCTTCCTTTTGGGAAGGCAAATCGTGAGGCGCGGCGCTCCAGCGGGGTTAGGTCAGCAGCTAGTTCCCCTTGGCGGGAGTGCGCTTGCCCGCTCGGGACATGGGTTGCCCATACTTTGCCCGGTTCTCGGCCGTATCCGGCACCGGTCCGTTGGTGACGGTCATGCTCGTTACGCTGGCGGATTGGGCGTAGGACGAGGCGGCCGGAGCCGATGCGTTCGCATCGCTCGACGCGGAAGTATCGGTCGCGCCCATCGAGGACGTCACCCCCGTGTCGACCGGCGGAGCGGCGACGCCCGTGGACGAGGTCGAGCCCGGCGAGGTCATCGACCTGTCGGCGTCGACAGGCGGCTGGGTCTGGTTGGGATCGGCGGTCGTCGACCCGGGGGCCTGGGCGGTCGGCGCCCGATCCTGCGCAGAGGCCGCGCCGCCCAGGAGGGCGATCGCGGCCGTGGCGGTGGCTAGAAGAGCGATCTTCATCGTCGGAACTCCGGTTGATGGCGCGGTAAGGTTCCATCTCGATGTGCCGACGCTGTACGGCTCAGGCGGGAGGTTGGTTCCCGCCGCCGCTCCAGGTTTCCCGACTATTGTCTCGCCCCAGCGGTCGTCGCAGCGTCGGATGGGGTGGCCACCGCCGGGGCGCCAGCTGCGCCCTGCCCCGAAAGCAGCACGTGATCGACCACATGCAGCAGGCCGCTGCCGGTGTGCAGGTCAGCCTGCACAATCGTGGCGCCGTCGACCTTCAGCGCGGCGGCATCGCTGCCATCCAGGAGAATAGGGTCGCCGGCGCCGGAGGGGATCGTGCCCTGCGCGCCCTTGATCTTGCTGGTGTCGATCGGCGCGTTGACCACGTGGTGCAGCACGAACTTCTGCATCGCAGCCTTGTCGGCCTTCAGCTTCGCCAGTTCGTCGGCCGGCATGGCGGCAAACGCCGCATCGGTGGGCGCGAATACGGTCAGGTTCTTGTTGGTCTTGAGCAGGCCCGCGAGGTTGGTGGAGTCGATGCCGCCGACGAACGTCGTGAACTGGCCGGAGAGTTTCAGGGTGTCCACCAAGTCGCCTTGAACGGCCACCGACTTGGCGGCGGGGGCCGGCGCTTGAGCGGAGGCGGCGAACGGCGCGGCGCCGAGGGCGGCGGCAACGGCGGCGGCGAGGAAGAAACGGGTCGGCGACATCAGCGATCCTTGTAGCTGGCACGGCTCCGGCTGGTCAGCCGCGAGTGTTTTCGGCGGAGATTCTGGGGGATCCTATCTCACGGCCTCGGGTGAGTAGTTGTCGAAAGCGCCGGATTTGCGACCGGCTGTCGGCGGCTTCACGACCTGTTGCCAAAGTCCGCCGCCCTTATTTGCCTATTAAAATAGCAAATGTGGCGCTATTTGCACATAATATAGGCTATGTGGGCGTTCTTCACCGTACCGTCACGACCATCCGGGCGCTACGCTTGCTGGCCCGACATAGCGTCCCCACGACCCCCGCCTCGGGGATAGAGCGGCGGCGGTCTTCGAACGAACGAGAGGGGTTGGGCCCGCCCTCAGGGCCGGACGCGGGAGCTAGCGGATGAAACTCATCATGGCGATCGTCAAACCGTTCAAGCTGGACGACGTGCGCGAAGCGCTCGTCGGCGCCGGCGTGGAAGGCCTGACGGTCTCGGAAGTCAAGGGATATGGCCGGCAAAAGGGCCAGACCGAGATCTATCGGGGCGCGGAATACCAGATCAATTTCCTGCCCAAGGTAAAGCTGGAGGCGGTGGTTGACGACGCGGCGGCGGCGAAGGCCGTGGAGGCCATCAAGGCCGCGGCCGCGACCGGCAAGATCGGCGACGGGAAGATCTTCGTCCTCGACGTCTCGGAAGCGGTACGCATCCGGACGGGCGAGACGGGCGCCGCAGCGCTGTGATGCGCCGACAGGCGAAGTGGGAGCCGGTTCGCTGCCTGGGCGGCGCACAAAGCAAAGGTTCGGCGCGCGGAGCGCGCCAGGCGGGACAAGGGGATACACGCATATGAAGTTCTTTGGAAAACAGCGGCTGGCCGGGCTCGCGCTCGCCGCCGTCATGGCTGGGGCGCCGCTGGCGGCCCCAGCCTTCGCTCAGGAGGCTGCGGCGCCCGCCGCCGCCGCGCCTGCAACTCCTGCACCCGAAG
>DASVNS010000297.1:0-2523 GCA_036383735.1 Phenylobacterium sp.
GCCACGCTGCAGCCCTCGGCGATCAACTGCCGGGCGAGCTCGCGGCCCATGCCCGTGCCGCCGCCCGTGACCACTGCAAACTTGCCGGCGAAGTCCTTCATAGACCCTATCCTCCCATTGTTTTGCGGAGACCTTAGGCGCTAACCCAGGGTCGGGCGCAAGAGCCTCAACGCACTTTGCAGGCCTTGATGTCGAGCGGACGGGGGCGCCTGACCGGCGCCTCGAAGATCGCGAGGTACCCGATGCCGCCGGCCAGGGAGGCGACGCTTACCTGGCGATAGCCGACCGCCTCGAATTCACATTTCAGGAGCTCCGGCGGCATGCCGTGGGCGGAGGTGGCGCGGTCGAGGTCGATGACGCCGACCCGGCCGCCCGGCTTCATCGATCCAGCCAGATGCCACAGTAGGGCATAGGGGTTCTCGACCTCATGGTACATGTGGACCAGCACCGCCCGGTCGATCGACTTCGCGGGCAGCTTCGGATTGTCCGGCGTGCCGACGACGATACGGATGTTGGTGAGCTTCCGACGCTCGGCCTCGCGGCGCAGGCCCGAGATATAGGCCTCGACGATGTCCTCGGCGTAGACCACGCCGGCCGGCCCCACCGCCGGCGACAGGCGCAGGGTGTGGTAGCCCGAGCCCGCGCCGATGTCGGCCACCCGCATGCCCGGGCCGATCCCCAGGCCGCGGATCAGTTGGCCGGACTCGTCGGCGGCGTCGCGATCGGGACCGCTCGACCACTCCGGCGCGACGATCCCGGCCACGGGCCGGTCAGGCAGCGGGAAACCGCCCTCCGCGCGGGCGGGCGGCGGAACACCCGACGTCTCGGTGGCTGGCGAACATCCGGCCAGGAGGCCGATGGCCAGGAAGGCGAGGCTGAAACGCATCAAGCTCTTTCCAGCCTGAATCCACAACCAACGCCAGCCCCCGTGAATCGGGCCGGGCTGAAACGGAAAGGGAACGTGCTATAGGCGACGTCATGGCCGACGCCGCGGGAAGCGCCCCCGATCTGTTGCCGGAGAGGTTCCGGGCCTGGTTCGACGGGCGCGGCTGGACGGCGCGCACCCACCAGCTGGAGATGGTCGCCAGGGCGCGCGAGGGCCGCGACGCCCTGCTGATCGCGCCGACCGGCGGGGGCAAGACGCTGGCCGGGTTCCTGCCGACCCTGATCGAACTGTCCGAACGGCCGCCGTCCAATACGCCCTCAGCAGTGTCCGCCACGGACACCGCTGATTCTTCGCTGGGGAAATTCGATCGTCCGGCGGGACGATCGAGAGGTTTGCACACGATCTACATCTCGCCGCTGAAGGCGCTGGCGGTGGACGTCGAGCGGAACCTGAATGCGCCGATCCTGGAGATGGGCCTGGACGTGGTGGCCGAGAGTCGCACGGGCGATACCGGCATCGCGCGCCGGCAGCGGCAGCGGATCAAACCTCCGGACATCCTGCTGACGACGCCCGAGCAACTGGCGCTGCTGTGCGCGTGGGAAGGGGCGCGGCTCTACTTCGAGGACCTGCGCTGCGTGATCCTGGACGAGATCCATACGCTGCATGCGAGCAAGCGCGGCGATCTGTTGGCGCTGGACCTGGCAAGGCTGCAGACGCTGGCACCCCGAATGCGGCGGGTGGGGTTGTCTGCGACCGTAGACGATCCGCTGGTAATCAAGAACTGGATGGCGTCGCACCGTATTCCTCCCCCACAGGGGGAGGTGGCGGCGAAGCCGACGGAGGGGGCTTCCTCCGCGACGACCGGAAAGGAAGCCCCCTCCACCGCTTCGCGGTCCCCCTCCCCCAGCGGGGGAGGAATTGACTCCATCGCCCTGGTGCGCGGGCCGGCGGGCGCGGAGCCGGTGGTGGACGTGTTGCTGAGCGAGGGGGGCGTGCCGTGGGCCGGCCATACCGCGCAGCATGCGATGGCCGAGGTCTACGACGTCATCCGCCGCTCCCGGACCGCGCTGGTGTTCGTCAACACGCGCTTCCAGGCCGAGTTCGCGTTCCAGGAGCTTTGGCGGCTCAACGACGACAGCCTGCCGATCGCCCTGCACCACGGCAGCCTGGCCGCCGAGCAGCGGCGCAAGGTGGAGGCGGCGATGGCGCGCGGCGAACTTCGTGCGGTGGTGTGCACCTCCACCCTGGACCTCGGCATCGACTGGGGCGATGTGGATCTGGTGATCCAACTGGCCAGCCCCAAGGGCGCCTCGCGGATGGTGCAGCGGATCGGCCGCGCCAACCACCGGCTGGACGAACCGTCCCGGGCGCTGTTCGTGCCGGCGAACCGCTTCGAGATGCTGGAGTGCCAGGCGGCGCGGGAGGCGATCGCCGAGAACAAGCTGGACGGCGACCCGCCGCGGGTGGGCGCGCTGGACGTCCTGGCGCAGCACGTCATGGGCTGCGCCGTCTCGGAGCCCTTCGACATGCTGGAGTTGTACGACGAAGTGCGCTCGGCCGGGCCGTATCGCGACCTGCCGTGGGAGGACTTCGAGGCGGTGGTCGATTTCGTGTCGACCGGCGGCTACGCGCTCAAG
>DASVNS010000298.1:0-3182 GCA_036383735.1 Phenylobacterium sp.
GTCGAACTCGAGAGCGCTGCCGACCAGCGCGCCACCGTCGAGAACCTCTTCCAGTTCTACGTGCACGATTTCGCCGACTTCTGGACCGAGCGACGTGTCGAGCTCGGGGACGACGGGCTGTTCCCGCCCTATCCGCCGCTGGCGGCCTATTGGTCGGAGCCTGGCTCCGAGCCCTTCCTGATCCGCGTGGACGGCCATCTGGCGGGCTTCGTGCTGGTCAACCGGCACAGCCACTCCGGCCTGCCGCTCGACCACGCCGTGGGAGAGTTCTTCGTGGCGCGACATTATCGGCGGGAAGGCGTCGGGCGCGATGCGGCGCTCATGGCCATCCAGGCGCGTCCGGGGCAATGGGAGTTGGCGGTCGCACGCCGCAACACGAACGCCCAGGCGTTCTGGCGACACATCGCCGCCGCCGTCGCGCCCAGCGTCGAGGAGATCGACCAGGACGACGAACGTTGGGACGGGCTGATCCTGCGTTTCGTCGTGGAGTAGCGATATGGTGGGGCATGTCGCCTGCTGAGCTCGAACTGCTCCTCGCGCGCGTCTCCCCGGACCTCGACCGGCTCGCGACGCCCTGGGCCCTGATCGGCAGCGGGGCGCTGATCCTGCTCGGCGCGCCGCTGGATGACGCGGCCGACCTGGACGTCGTCACCGGGGTCGAGGGCGCAGGGCGGCTGCGTCAGGCCTGGAGCGGCTGGCTTGCGCCGGGCGAGGGCAAGGCGCCCGACGGGCCGTTCCGGTCCCGGGACTTCGCCCGCTACGAGACGGCCTGGGGATCGGTCGAGGTGATGGGAGGGCTCCACGCCCGCGGCGAGCCGCTGGTCATTGGCGAGACCATCGGCCCGATCCCTACGGCCCGGGAGCAGCTGCGCATCCTGCGGCTGTTCGGTCGGCCGAAGGACCTGGCCAAGGCCGCGGTCCTGGAGGCGTGGCTGGCGGCGGGTTGAACCGGCGGGCCTTCTCGTGTAAACGCCCGCGCTTCGTCGATCCCCGCGAGGGGAACGGCGTGGACGGAAGGTCTTCGGACCGACCGATCCTGTCCAAGAACTATGAAGCCGTCGGGGCCACCGGCGGCCGGAACGCGAGGAAGAGCCCTTCCTCGGTCATAGGGAGACGGGAAGATGAGGTTTCGCCGGTCATCCGCCATGGATGAGTGCGAGGCTGCGGCTTCTCCGAACAGGACAGGTGCTTACGGCGGCCGCGTTCGTGCGGGCGTCGAACCTGAGTATGGAGACCGCAATGGACCGCGCTCAAAAGCAGGAAGCCATCGAGACGCTCAAGGGCGTTTTCGCTGACGCCGGCACCGTGGTCGTGACCCACTACATGGGTCTGACTGTTGCGGAAATGACCGATCTGCGGGGCCGTCTTCGTCAAGAAGGCGCCCAGCTGCAGGTGGTGAAGAACACCCTGGCCACGAAGGCCCTGGACGGCTCGATCGGTGACGAGGGCGACGCCCTCTTCAAGGGTCCCGTCGCCATCGCCTTCGCGTCCGATCCGGTGTCCGCCGCCAAGGTCGCGACCCAGTACGCCAAGGAGAACGACAAGTTCTCCGTGATCGGCGGCTTCATGGGTCAACAGGTGCTGGACAAGAGCTCGGTGACCGCCCTGGCCGCCCTGCCTTCGCTGGACCAGCTCCGCGCCAAGATCGTCGGCCTCGTGCAAGCGCCTGCGACCAAGATCGCCGGCATCCTGCAGGCTCCCGCCGGTCAGCTGGCTCGCGTCATGGGCGCTTATGCCGCCAAAGACGCCGCCTGATCGTCACTTCCCGACAAAACCTCTCTCTTAAGGACTTAAATCAATGGCCAATCTCGAAAAGCTGGTGGACGACCTCTCCGCCCTGACCGTCCTGGAAGCCGCTGAGCTCTCCAAGCTGCTGGAAGAAAAGTGGGGCGTCTCCGCCGCCGCTCCGGTGGCCGCCGCCGCCGCGCCGGGCGCTGCCGCTCCGGCCGCCGCTGAAGAAGAGCAAACCGAGTTCACCGTCGTCCTGACCGGCGGTGGCGACAAGAAGATCAACGTGATCAAGGAAGTCCGCGGCATCCGTCCGGACCTCGGCCTGAAAGAAGCCAAGGACCTGGTCGAAGGCGCTCCGCAGAACGTGAAGGAAAATATTTCCAAGCAGGAAGCGGAAGAAATCAAGAAGAAGCTCGAAGAAGCCGGCGCCTCCGTCCAAATCAAGTAGTTCGAAGCGCGACAGCCGGAAGCGGATATCGTTTCCGGCCTCCGTCGCGCGTCTTGCTTCTGATGGCGGCTTTCTCGTGAGGAAGTCGGGACGGCGTCAATCGACGCTTCCGAAGATCGAGGGCTGGGAGTGATCCTGGCCCTTTTTCTATGCGGGAACAGACGGTTCCTATGCGGCAACAGACTGGTCGGCGAGGGGAACAAGCCTTGGGCGTTGTCGGTTCTAAAGCCGCGAGACGAAAGTCGCCAGCATGACCCGGGAATACGCCCGGGAGCCCCCAAGGGCGGCGCGGAGGACACGGCTCCGCGTCGCCTCTCGCGTATCTGGTGCATTTTTCCGGGGGTAGGGGGCTTCACAAGCCCGGCGAAAGGGCCTATCTCCGCCCGTTCGCGAAATACCCTCCGATCTACATCTTTCGATGCGGCCTTCGCGCGTGCAGGCCCCGAGGCATGGTCCCAAGCCCTCCGACCATGCGAAGGGGCGCTCCCGACGATACGGGGAGCATTCCAGTGTCCGGCTCCCGACAAGGGAGTCCGCAGGGCGGACGCAGGATGAAGCACTCGGCGCCCGGAGTCCCCTCCAGGCGCCCTCAAGGGATCAAAATGGCGCAATCCTTCACCGGTAAGAAGCGGATCCGGAAGTCTTTCGGCCGCATCCCCGAGGCCGTGCAGATGCCGAACCTGATCGAGGTTCAGCGCTCCTCCTACGAACAGTTCCTGCAGCGCGAAGTCCGCGCCGGTGAGCGTCGTGAGGAAGGCGTCGAGGCGGTCTTCAGGTCGGTCTTCCCGATCAAGGACTTCAACGAACGCGCCGTGCTCGAATACGTCTCGTACGAGTTCGAAGAACCCAAGTACGACGTCGAAGAATGCGTCCAGCGCGACATGACCTATGCCGCGCCGCTGAAGGTGAAGCTGCGGCTCATCGTCTTCGAAACCGACGAAGAGACCGGCGCCCGCTCCGTGAAGGACATCAAGGAGCAGGACGTCTACATGGGCGACATCCC
>DASVNS010000299.1:0-6312 GCA_036383735.1 Phenylobacterium sp.
GCCCACATGGGGGGCCAAGGGGTGCTCGCCATAGAAGGCCTGGGCGCCCAGCAAGCCGGCCTCCTCGCCGTCGGTGATCACCAGCATCACGTCGCGCGCCGGCGTTCCCCTGGCCCTGATCCCGCGCGCGATCTCCAGCACCGAGGCCACGCCGGCCGCGTCGTCGGACGCGCCGGGAGAGCCGGGCACGCTGTCGTAGTGGGCCATCAGCGCCAGGGCGGGCGCGTTGCGGTCCCGGCCGGGCAGCACGCCGACGATGTTCTCGACAGGTCCGGCGAACAGACGGTCGGTCGCCCACTTCGGGGTCTCGATGCCCACCCCCGGCCGCAGCTGCGGCGACAGTCCGAGCTCTGCCATCCGCCGGACCAGAGCGTCGCGGACCCGGGCGTTTGCAGGGGACCCCATGGGGTGGGGCTCCGCAGCCATCGATTTCACGTGGGCAAAGGCGCGTTCGGCCGAGAACTCGGTGGGGGGCGCCCCCACAGGCTGGGGTTCCGGGAGCAGCTGGTCGTGGAACGCGATCCAGGAGCCGAGCAGCAGCGCGATCAGCAGCGCCAGATAGCGACCCATCCGCATCTCCCACAGCCGTGTCGGAGCTACGCTAGAGTGTATCGCCGGAAACGAAAACGCCCGGCGATGAGGCCGGGCGTTCCGAACATGCAGTGTGGGGCCGGATCAGGCGGCGATGGTCTCGCCCATCTCCTGCGGATCGCGCAGCACATAGCCGCGGCCCCAGACGGTTTCGATGTGGTGCTTGCCCTCGGCCGCCGCGGCGAGCTTCTTGCGCAGCTTGCAGATGAACACGTCGATGATCTTCAGCTCGGGCTCGTCCATGCCGCCGTAGAGGTGGTTCAGGAACATTTCCTTGGTGAGCGTCGTGCCCTTGCGGAGCGAAAGCAGCTCCAGCATCTGGTATTCCTTGCCGGTCAGGTGAACGCGGATGCCGTTCACCTCCACCGTCTTGGCGTCGAGGTTCACCACGATGTCGCCGGTCTTGATGACCGACTGGGCATGGCCCTTGGAGCGGCGAACCACGGCATGGATCCGGGCGACCAGCTCATCCTTGTGGAACGGCTTGGTCATGTAGTCGTCGGCGCCGCCGGAGAAGGTCTTCACCTTCGTCTCGATCTCGGCCGTGCCCGACAGGATCATGATCGGGGTATTGATCTTGCCGACGCGCAGCGTCCGCAGGACGTCCATGCCGCTCATGTCGGGTAGATTCAGATCCAGGAGGATCAAGTCGTAGTCGTAGATCTTACCTAGATCGACGCCTTCTTCCCCCAGATCGGTCGTATAGACGTTGAAACCTTCCGACTTCAGCATCAGCTCGATGCTTTGAGCGGTGGCGCTGTCGTCCTCGATCAACAATACGCGCATTGGCCTCTCCTGCCGCGTCCCCGCATTCGTCACGAATTCTGGTGAATCCGCGTTATGCCTCGTCGTTAACCTGCCCCACCGTCCTTTAAGACAGGTTAATAGGCGCTCGCCGGACGAGCCGAATCGTTAATCTGATTTTCGAATCCGACTCAAGCCGAACCGGCGACATGGTGAGTCGCCGGGGTGTTGAATCTTTTGTGATTGGACGAGGCTCGCGAAGCGGCGGCGGGAACGCCTTGCGTCGGCGGGGGGTTCTGACCGGGCCACAGAGGCTGGAGACCCCCATGACCGAGCAACCCGAAACGCTCACGCCGTACCGTATGCCGTGGCGCCGCGACCGGATGAAGCAGGCCGGCGCGCTAACCCCGATCCTTAGGTATGTTCCGAAAAATCCGCTGTTCCTGATCGGCGCGGCCATCGTCGGCGTGGCCGGCGTGATGGCCTGGCGCAACCGCGATCGGATCGCCGCGGCGGCTGGCCCGATGATCGACGACGCCCGCGCCAAGGGGCAGGCTCTCGTCGAGGACGCCAGGACCCGGGGAGAGGAGCTGGTGGAACAGGCCAGGACCAAGGGCGAGGCGGTCGTGGCGAAGGTTCGCACGCGTCGTCGCGCCGCACCCGAAGATCCGACAACGGAGCTACACTGAAGCCTGTTCTTCACACCCCCTTAAGCCTGAAAGGCCAATGTCCCCAGCATAGCTGAGGGGCGTTCGTGAAGAACCTCGTCGCCGCCGTCGAGCGGCTGGATCCATTGACAGTGTCCGGGCGCGTCGCCGCCGTGAACGGCCTTCTCATCGAGGCCCGCGGCGGGCTGTCGCGCCTGGCGATCGGCGCGCGCACCGAGATCGATCGTTTCGCCGAAAAGCCCATAGCCGCCGAGGTGGTGGGCTTTCGCGAGAACCGCGCGCTGCTGATGCCGTTCGGCCCCGTCGAAGGGGTCGCGCCCGGCGCGGAGATCCGCATCCAGCCGTTGGGTTCGGCCGTGCGCCCGACCAAGGCGTGGCTGGGCCGCATCATCGACGCGTTCGGCGAACCCATCGACGGCAAGGGACCGCTGCCGCAGGGCATCGCCGCCTATCCCCTTCGCGCGTCGCCGCCCGCGGCCCATGCCCGCGCCCGGGTCGGCGAGCGCCTGGACCTGGGCGTTCGGGCCATGAACGTCTTCACCACCTGCTGCCGGGGCCAGCGCCTGGGCGTGTTCGCCGGCTCGGGCGTCGGCAAGTCGGTGCTGCTCTCCATGCTGGCCAAGAACGCCGACTGCGACGCGGTCGTGGTCGGGCTGATCGGCGAACGGGGCCGGGAGGTCCGCGAATTCATCGAAGAGACCCTCGGCGAGGAGGGGCTGCGCCGCGCCATCGTCGTGGTCGCCACCTCGGACGAGCCCGCCCTCAAGCGCCGCCAGGCGGCGTACATGACCATGGCCATCGCCGAGTTCCTGCGCGACCAGGACATGGAAGTCCTCTGCCTGATGGACTCGGTCACGCGGTTCGCGATGGCCCAGCGCGAAATTGGCTTGGCGGCCGGCGAGCCCCCGACCACCAAGGGCTACACGCCCACCGTATTCACCGAACTCCCCAAGTTGCTGGAGCGCGCCGGTCCTGGTCCGATCCGCCCGGACGGGACCAGGGCAGGGCCGATCACCGGCCTGTTCACGGTGCTGGTGGACGGCGACGATCACAACGAGCCCATCGCCGACGCCGTGCGCGGGATCCTCGACGGCCACATCGTCATGGAGCGCGCTATCGCCGAGCGGGGCCGCTTCCCGGCGATCAACGTGCTGAAGTCGATCAGCCGGACCATGCCGGGCTGCCAGTCGCCGGAGGAGCGCGTCGTCGTGCGCCAGGCGCGCGAGGCGATGTCCGCCTATTCGAATATGGAAGAGCTGATCCGCATCGGCGCCTACCGCGCCGGAGCCGATCCGCTGATCGACCGAGCCATCATGCTCAATCCGGCGATCGAGGAGTTCCTCTCGCAGGACCCCACCGACGCCACAAGCCTGGACGATTCCTTCGCCGGGCTGGCTGAGATCCTGAACGGAGCCGCCGCGTGAGTTGGGCAGAGTCGCTGATCAAGCTCTCCACCTATGAGGCGGAGGTTCTTCAGAAACGCCTCGCCGAGATCGTGGACCGCCGCGTCGCCGTCGAACTGCGGCTGGCGATGCTGGAAGCCGAGGGCGAGGCGGAAGCCATGTTCTTCGCCCAGGAGGCCGCCGCCGGTATCTACCGCGCGGGCTTCTTCGAGGGCCTCAAGGCCCGCAAGGCGCTGATCCAGTCCGAGATCGACGTGGTCCTCATCGAGGAAACCGGCGCCCGCGAGGCGCTCTCCGAGGCGTTCGAGACCCAGAAGAAGTACGAGCACATCGCCCAGAACCTCAAGATCGAGGCGCGCAAGGCGCAGGGCCGACGGGACTCGGCCGCCCTCGACGAACTCGGCCTGCGGAAAAAGGTCGGCTAAGGCCTACTTGGCCTGGCGGGCGCGTTCGGCTTCCACGTCCTGGCGCAGGACGTGGAGGTCCTCGCTGATCTTGAAGATGGTGACGTAGAACTCGCAGAAGGCCCGCCACAGCAGCACGGCGACGAACACGCCCAGCAGGCCGATGGCCAGGACGCCGATGGCCAGCAATATGCCCCAGCCGCCCTCGCGGATCGCCACGCCGACCGAGGCGCCCACCACGCCGAACGCCATCACGCCGATGATGCCCAGCCCGGCCCAGTAGACGAGGTGGACGACGCTGCCGGTGATCAGCCGCTCGAAGGTCAGCAGGTCCCAGAGGAATTGCCCGTTCGCACCCTGAGGTCGCTGGAGAGGTCGCCGCATCCGAAATCCGAGACTCAAAAACCGGGCGGGGCGCCGGTCAGGCCGGAACCGCTACCAGCCGACGAAGCGGCCTGCAACGTCGGTCAGATTGCGCCGACGGTCTTGAGGCGCGCGCGGGGATGGATTTCGTTCTGGCTCATGACCGGCGTCTGGCCGCGGAAGCGCTCGATGATCGAGCGGACATAGGGGCGGACGGTCGGACTGGTCAGCAGGACCGGGGTGTCGCCGGCCAGCGCGGCGCGCTCGAACGTTTCGCGCACGCCGCGGATGAAGTCCTGCAGGCGGGAGGGCGCGAGCGCCAGCTGCTTCTCGTCGCCCGAGCCCACCAGAGCGTCGGCGAAGGCGTTCTCCCAATCGGCCGACAGGGTGACGATCGGCAGGGCGCCGTCGTCGCCGCGATAGGCATAGCAGAGCTGGCGGGCCAGCCGGCCGCGGACCTGTTCGACCAGCAGGGTGATCGAGCCGGTGTGCGGCGCGGCCTCGCCGATGCCTTCCAGGATGGCGCCCAGGTCGCGGATCGAGATGCGCTCGCGCAACAGGGCCTGCAGCACGCGCTGGACGGTCGTTGCGGTGACCACGCTGGGGATCAGGTCGTCGGCCAGCTTCTTCTGTTCGGCCGGCAGGTCCTTGATGAGCTTCTGGACCTCGGCATAGGTCAGCAGGTCCGGCATGTTCTCCTTGAGCACCTCGGTCAGGTGCGTCGTCAGGACCGTGGCCGGATCGACGATGGTGTAGCCGCGGAAGGTGGCTTCCTCGCGCAGGCCGTCGTCGATCCAGGTGGCGGGCAGGCCAAAGGCCGGCTCCTTCATGTGCTCGCCGGGCAGCTCCACCTGGGCGCCGCGCGGGTCCATGGCCATCAACTGCCCGATGCGGACCTCGCCGGAGCCGGCCTCCATCTCCTTGATGCGCAGGCAGTAGCCCTGGGAGGGCAGCCGCATGTTGTCGAGGATGCGGACGCTGGGCATCACGAAGCCGAAGTCGGTGGCCAGGGTGCGGCGCAGCGCCTTGATCTGGTCGGTGAGGCGGCGGCCCTCCAGGTCATTGATCAGCGGCAGCAGGCCATAGCCCAGCTCGATCTTGATCTCGTCGATGGCCAGGGTCTGCGAGATCGGTTCGTCCTCGGCCTCCGCCGCCTTGGGCGCGATATCGACCACCTCGACCTCGGGCTTGGCATGCGAGCGCCGCCAGGCCAGCACGCCCGCGCCGACCGAGAGCGCCGCGAACGGCAGGATCGGCATGCCCGGGATGATCGCCAGGGCGCCGGCGGCGGCCGAGACCATGCCCAGGCTCACCGGGTTGGTGGCCAGCTGGGCGACCAGCGCCTTGTCGGCCGAACCCTCGACGCCGGCCTTCGACACCAGGAAGCCGGCCGCGATGGAGATGATCAGCGCCGGGATCTGGCTGACCAGGCCGTCGCCGATCGACATGATGGTGTAGGTCGAAAACGCCTGGCCGATCGGCACCTTGTGCTGGAGCACGCCGATCAGGATGCCGCCGATGACGTTGATGGCCAGGATGATCAGGCCGGCGACGGCGTCGCCGCGGACGAACTTCGAGGCGCCGTCCATGGCGCCGAAGAAGGTGCTTTCCTGCTCGAGGTCCTTGCGCCGCTTCTTGGCTTCGTCCTGGTCGATCAGGCCGCTCGACAGGTCGGCGTCGATCGCCATCTGCTTGCCGGGCATGGAGTCCAGGGTGAAGCGGGCCGCCACTTCGGCGATCCGGCCCGAGCCCTTGGTGATGACCACGAAGTTCACCACCACCAGGATCGCGAAGACGATCACGCCGATGATGAAGTTGCCGCCCATCATCAGCTTGCCGAACGTCTCGATGACGTGACCGGCGCCGTGCGCGCCCTCGTGGCCATGGCTGAGGATCAACCGTGTCGTCGTGATGTTCAGCGCCAGCCGGTAGAGCGTCGCCACCAGCAGGACGGTCGGGAAGGCGGTGAAGTCCAGGATCCGCTTCATCAGGATCGCGGTCATCAGGATCAGGATCGACATGGCGATCGAGATCGAGAGGAACAGATCCAGCATGAACGCCGGGATCGGCATGATCATCAGGACGACGACGCCGATGACCCCCATCGCCATCGCCACTTCACCCCGCATCACCCAGCCC
>DASVNS010000300.1:0-5672 GCA_036383735.1 Phenylobacterium sp.
GGCTGGATCACCCCCTCCACGCTCACGAAGGTCTCGCGGGCGGCGTTGTGCGGGTGGTTCGGCGCCTCGTCCAGGTCGAGCACCGGCGCGAAGCACACGTCCGTGCCGCCCATGATCTCGGTCCACTCGTCGCGCGTCTTCCGGGCGATGACCTGGGCCAGCTTCTCGCGAAGGGCGGGCCAGGCGGCGCGGTCGTGCTGCTTCTGGAAGTCGGGGTCGTCGATGCCGGTCTTCTCCAGCAGCAGCGCGTAGAACTGCGGTTCGATCGCGCCGATCGACACCCACTTCCCATCGCTGCACCGGTAGGTGTCGTAGAAGTGGGCGCCGCCGTCGAGCAGGTTGGAGCGCCGCTGCTCCTGCCACATGCCGGCGGCCTTGAAGCCATAGAACATGGCCATCAGGGACGCCGCGCCGTCGCTCATCGCGCAGTCGATCACCTGGCCCTTCCCGGTCTCGCGCGCCTGGATCACCCCCGCGAGCAGGCCGAAGGCGAGGTAGAGCGCCCCTCCCCCGAAGTCGCCGACCAGGTTCAGCGGCGGCGTGGGCTTTTCGTCCGTGCCGATCGCATGCAGCGCGCCCGTGATGGCGATGTAGTTCATGTCGTGGCCCGCGGCCTGGGCGTAGGGGCCGGTCTGGCCCCACCCCGTCATCCGCCCGAACACCAGCTTGGGATTGCGCGCCAGCGCCACGTCGGGTCCAAGGCCCAGGCGCTCCATGACGCCCGGGCGGAACCCCTCGATCACGGCGTCAGCCGTATCCATCAGCTTGAGGCAGGCTTCGACCGCCTCGGGCGTCTTGAGGTCGAGGGCCACCGAGCGGCGCCCGCGCGAGGTGACGTCCGAGGGCGCGGCCCGGCCCGCACCCTTGCGGTCGATCCGCACTACGTCGGCGCCGAGGTCCGACAGCAGCATCCCGCAGAAGGGACCCGGCCCGATCCCGGCGAACTCGACGATCTTAAGCCCAGTCAGAGGACCTTGACGCATGCTGTGCTCCCGGTTTCCGGCCGATCTAAACGGCTTGCCGCGCGGTCAGCCAAGCCTAACCCCCGCCCGGCAGCGACTGGCCATCGTCGACGGTGATGAGCGTGCCGGTGATGGCGCCGGCGGCCGGGCCCGCGAGCAGCATGAACGCTTCGTCCAGGTCGCTCGCCTGCATCAATCGGCTGCGCGGAAAGCTCTGCAGCTGTTTCTGGCCGCCCTCGGTGGGCCACCAGGCGTCATTGATCGGGGTCTCGATGTAGCCGGGGGCCAGGGCGTTTACCGCGATCCGCTTGCGCGCCCACTCCCGGGCCAGGCTGCGGGTCAGCATGGCGACCGCCGCCTTGGATCCGCAATAGGCCGACAGCCCCGGCAGCACCGTGTGGCTGGCGATCGAGGCGATATTGATGATTCGCCCCTCGACCTTGGCGGCGATCATCCGCCGGGCCGCCTCGCGAGCGGCGAAGAACGTCCCGCGGGTGTTCACGGCGAAGGTGGCGTCGAAATGCTCGATCGAGATGTCCAGCGCCCGCCCGGCGCCGTCGATGCCGGCGTTGTTCACCAGGATGTCGATCGGTCCGAGTTTGGCCTGCACCACATCCAGCGCCGGACCGATCGCTTCGGCCTCCGCCACATCCAGCGCCACGGCCAGGGCCTTGCCGCCGCCGGCCTCGATCTCTTCCGCCAGCGCCTCGATCTTGTCGACCCGACGGGCCGCCAGCGCCACCGCCGCGCCGTTTGCGGCCAGCAGTCTTGCGAAATGCGCCCCCAGGCTGCCGCTCGCCCCCGTGACCACCGCCACCTTACCCGTCAGATCCCCACCCAAGGCGCATCCTCCTGCGACAATGAAACTCTTCTGCAACCCGGGGGCGGGTATGGGACAACCCTTCCGCCCCTGCGCGATTCCGTGCTTAGGACAGATCAGGGCACAGTTGGATGGGGATATGGCGGTAGGGGTGCAGGCGCGAGTGTTGATCGTCGCGCGCGACGATGCCGCGGCCGGTCCCTTGGCCGAGGGACTCGACCGGCTGGGCTGGCGCACGGTGACCGCACGCAGCGAGGCCGCCGCCGCGGCGGCCCTTTCCGATTTGCAGATCGAGGCCGCCATCGTCGACCTCGGGGAGATGGACGAGACGGCGGCGGGCCTGCCTGGGCGTCTGCAAGCGGCATGCTGGCCGCGCCGCCTGCCGATCATCGCCATGGGCGCGCTGGACCCCTTCCAGAAGGACCATGGCTACGACCTGACCCTGGCCGCGCCGCTGCATCCTGCCCAGGCGGCTATGCGGCTGGAGAGCCTGGTCCGCACCGCGGTGGCCGAAGAAGAGTTCGAGGTGCGGGTCGAGACGTTTGCCGAGCGCGGCCATGTCCTCGACGAACCCGAAATGGAGCCGGCGCCGTTGCGCGTCCTGGCCATCGGGGAGCCGGCGCCGCAGTTCCTGGCGCTGTCGAATGCCCTGCAGCGCAACGGCGCCGACGTGGTCGGCGCGTTCACGGCCTTCACGGCCTTCGACTACCTGCACGAGCGTCCGTTCGACGCGGTCGTGCTGTGGGCGGGCGACGCGCCTCACGAGGCGCTCTCGATCGCCGCCGGCTTGCGCCGCAACACCCGCCTCTACCACACCCCCGCCTTGCTCTACATGCGAGCCGAATCTGCCGTGACGGCGGCGGAGGCCTATCATCGCGGAATCTCCGACGTGGCTTCGCCGGAGACGCCCGAAACCGAGACCGCGCTGCGTGTCGTCGAACTGGCGCGCGCGTTTCGGCGGCAGAAGTCGGTGCGGGCGGCTCTGGAACAGGCCCGCGGCTCAGGCTTGATGGATGCCGCCACCGGCCTCTTCACCCGCGATCTGTTCGCCGCCCACCTCATGCGGCTGGCTCGCAGCGCCCGCCAGCGGAACCGGGCGCTGAGCGTCTGCATGCTCAAGGTGGCGGAAAAGCCCGACCTCAAGGCGCCCCGCACCGGCGGTTGGGTCGCCCGCGCCGTGCCGCAGATCGGCTCGATGATCGGTCGGCTGGTGCGGGTCGAAGACACCGCTGCGCGGCTTGCGCCCGAGGTCTTCGCCCTGGCCCTGCCCTCGACCGGACTGCATGCGGCCCGGGCGGCCGGCGAGCGGATCGCGGCCGTCATCGGCTGCACGGCCTTCGAGGCCGGCCCGGGCGTGTCGCCATTCGTGGTCGAGTTCGACCTTGGCGTCGCGGAGGTGGATTCCCCCGAAGGCGTGGGTCATGCGCTGGAGCAGGCCGCCGCCATGGCTCAATCCCTGAAGGCGAGCTGATCGCTCCTATTGCTTGGCGACCGGGGCGGCGCTGGCTGCCGGAGGCGGGCCGAACTCTTTCTGAAGACGCTGACTGACCTCCTGAAGCTCGGAGGTCTTGCGGCTGAGCTCGCCACCGCAGCGGGTCAGCTCTCCCTGTATGATGGCCGGCGCATTCATCTTCTTGGCTTCGGCCACCATCAGGGGCGTAACCCGGGCCAGCGGGCCATGCGCGCTGATCCGGCCGGTGTAATAGTATATGCCTTTCGCCGCGGCCTCCCGCTGCTTGGGATCCTTGGCCACGGTCTGCAGCACCAACATGCAACGTACGTCGCCGCTGTCCGAAGCGGCGGCCTGGGCCAAGGCAGGCGGCGCCAGACCGGCCAGGATGCCGGCGGCGACGAAGGCGAGTGGGGCGCGGCGCATGGATATCCTCCTGAGGCCAGGCGCTCCCGCGCCCGCCAGTCCTAAAACGCTAAGCGGCTCGGGCGAGCTTCGCCAGTTCGGCCAGCACCTTCTCGGCGGCGTCCAGTCGCTGCTTGGGCGTCTCCCACTCACCCTTCACAACCACCTTGTTGTCCGGCCGCACCCTCCAGGCGATGGCGTTCTTGCCGACGAACCCGATCAGACCGCCGGGGTTCTTGAAGTCGTCATTGCGGAACGTGACCACGGCGCCCTTGGGTCCCACGTCGATCTTGGCGACGTTGGCTTCGCGGCACAGGCCCTTGATCGCCACCACCTTCAGCAGCTGGTCGGCTTCAGGCGGCAGCGGACCGAACCGGTCGATCAGTTCGGCGGCGAGCGCCTCGCGGTCCTGCGCCTTCTCGGCCTCGGAGATGCGGCGGTAGAGGGCCAGTCGCACGGTGAGGTCAGGCACGTAATCGTCGGGGATAAGCACGGCGGCGCCGGTGTTGATCTGCGGCGACCAGCCTCGGTCGGCCACTTCCTCGGCCCCGGCGCGGGCGCGCAACTCGCCGACCGCATCTTCCAGCATCTGCTGGTAGAGCTCGACGCCGATCTCCTTGATATGACCCGATTGCTCGTCGCCCAGCAGATTGCCGCCGCCGCGGATATCGAGATCGTGGGTGGCCAGCTGGAAGCCGGCGCCCAGGCTGTCCAGCGACTGCAACACCTTCAGGCGCTTCTCGGCCGACAAGGTGATCGGCTTGTCCGCCGGCGTGGTCAGATAGGCATAGGCGCGGGCCTTGGACCGGCCGACCCGCCCGCGCAGCTGGTACATCTGGGACAGGCCGAACATGTCGGCCCGGTGGATGACCATGGTGTTGGCCGTGGGGATATCCAGGCCGCTCTCCACGATCGTGGTCGACAACAGCACGTCGTACTGGCCGTCGTAGAAGGCGGTCATTACCTCTTCGAGCTGGGTCGGGGCCATCTGTCCGTGGCCCACCACGAACTTCACTTCGGGCACCTGTTCGCGCAGGAAGCGCTCCAGCTGCGGCAAGTCGCTGAGCCGCGGCGCGACGAAATAGGCCTGGCCGCCGCGGTATTTCTCGCGCAACAGGCTCTCGCGGACCACCACCGGATCCCAGGGCGTGATGTAGGTGCGCACCGCCAGCCGGTCGACCGGCGGCGTCGCGATGATCGACATCTCGCGGATGCCCGAGAGCGACATCTGCAGCGTCCGCGGGATCGGCGTGGCGGTCAGGGTCAGCATATGCACGTCGGCGCGAAGCTCCTTGAGCTTCTCCTTGTGCTTGACTCCGAAGTGCTGCTCCTCGTCGACGATCACCAGGCCCAGGTTCTTGAAGCCGACCTGCTTGGAGAGCACCGCGTGGGTGCCGATGACGATCTCGATCTCACCGTTGGCGAGGCCGTCGCGGCTCTCCGACGCCTCCTTGGCCGACACCAGTCGCGACAGGCGGCTGACGCGCACCGGCCAACCCTCGAACCGCTCCGAGAATGTCTTGTAGTGCTGGCGGGCCAGCAGCGTCGTAGGCGCCACCACGGCCACCTGCTGACCGCTCATCGCCACCACGAAGGCGGCGCGCAGCGCCACCTCGGTCTTGCCGAACCCGACGTCGCCACAGATCAGCCGGTCCATCGGCCGCCCGGCGCCCAGGTCTTCGAGCACGTCGCCGATAGCGTTGAGCTGGTCCTCGGTCTCCTCGTACGGGAAACGGGCGCAGAACTCGTCGAACAGTCCCTGCGGGGGTTCGACCGGGTCGGTCTGTTTGGTGGCTCGCTCGGCGGCGATGCGGATCAGGCCGTCGGCCATCTCGCGCAGGCGCTCCTTGGCCTTCGCCTTGCGGGCCTGCCAGGCGGCGCCGCCCAGACGATCCAGCTGCACGCCCTCGCTGTCGGCGCCATAGCGGGTCAGCAGGTCGATGTTCTCGACGGGCAGGTAGAGCTTGGCCTCGCCGCCGTATTGAAGCTCGAGCGTGTCATGCGGCGCGCCCTGGACGTCCAGCGTCTTCAGCCC
>DASVNS010000301.1:0-2140 GCA_036383735.1 Phenylobacterium sp.
ACTGCCCGGCTGGATCGCGAACGGGCAGGAGCCGCCGATCCGCGTGATCGTGCCCGGCCGCACCTACCGGTCGGACAGCGACGCCACGCACACGCCGATGTTCCACCAGATGGAGGGGCTGGTCATCGACCGGAACATCCACATGGGCCACCTGAAGTGGACGCTGGACACCTTCATCAGCCGCTACTTCGAGACCCCGCTGGTCGAGACCCGCTTCCGCCCGCACCACTTCCCGTTCACCGAGCCGTCGGCCGAGATGGACGTGCGCTGCGACCGCTCCGGCTCGGACGTGAAGATCGGCCAGGGCACGAACTGGATGGAGATCGTCGGCTGCGGGATGGTGCACCCCAACGTGCTGCGCAACTGCGGCCTGGATCCCGACCAGTGGCAGGGCTTCGCCTTCGGCTTCGGCATCGACCGGCTGGGGACCCTGAAATACGGCATGCCCGACCTGCGCGATATGTTCGCCAGCGACGTTCGCTGGCTGGAACACTACGGCTTCTCCGCCTTCCAGGCGCCGAACACCGCCACCGGCCTGAGCTAAGGAGAGCCCGATGAAATTCACCCTCTCCTGGCTGAAGGAGCACCTCGACACCTCCGCGACGGTGGACGAGGTCGTGAGCGCCATGACCATGGCCGGCCTCGAGGTCGAGCATGTGGAAGACCCCGGCAAGAAACTGGCCGCCTTCACGGTCGCCAAGGTCGTCGAGGCCGTGCAGCACCCGAACGCCGACAAGCTGCGCGTCTGCCAGGTGGACACCAAGGACGGCCGGCTCGAGATCGTCTGCGGCGCACCCAACGCGCGCGCCGGCCTGACGACCATCTACGCCCCGATCGGCGCCTACGTGCCCGGCAGCGGCGTGACGCTGGAAGCTCGACCGGTGCGCGGCGTCATCTCCAACGGCATGCTCTGCTCCGCCAGGGAGCTGGAGATCGCCGAGGACTCCGACGGCATCCTCGAACTCTCCGACGACCTGGCGGTGGGCGCGAGCGCCGTGGAGGCGTTCGGACTGGAAGCCGCCATCGACTTCGAGGTCACTCCGAACCGTCCCGACTGGCTGGGCGTGCGCGGCATCGCCCGTGACCTGGCCGCCGCCGGCCTCGGCACGCTGAAGCCGGACACCACGCAGCCCGTCCCCGGCACGTTCCCGTGCGAGATCGAGATCCGGGTGGACGGCGACGCCTGCCCGGTGTTCGCCGGCCGCCTGATCCGCGGCGTGAAGAACGGCCCCTCGCCGGCCTGGCTGCAGCAGCGGCTGGCCAGCGTGGGCCTGCGGCCGATCAACACCCTGGTCGATATCACCAACCTGATCACCTACGACCGCGCCCGGCCGCTACACGTCTATGACCGCGCCAAGCTGGTGGGGAACACCATCATGGCGCGCCTGGGCCGTGGCTCGGAGGAGCACAGCCCGCACGCGCCGTCGGCGGCCGCGCACCACGACGAGCAACTCATCGCCCTGGACGGCAAGACCTACGACCTCGGCTCGGAGATGAGCGTGATCGCCGACGCCGACGGCGAGCGCCCGATCGGCCTGGGCGGGGTCATGGGCGGCGAGTCCACCGGCTGTTCGGACGCGACCACCGAGGTGTTCCTGGAGAGCGCCTGGTTCGATCCGATCCGCACCGCCCAGACCGGGCGCACGACGGGGATCAACTCCGACGCCCAGTACCGCTTCGCCCGCGGCGTCGACCCTCAGTCGCTGGTCCCCGGCATCGAAATCGCCACCCAGCTGATCCTCGACCTCTGCGGCGGCGAGGCGTCCGAGATCCGTGTGGCGGGCCACGCGCCGGCCCCGCCTGCCGCCATCGCCTTCGACCGTTCCTATGTGAAGAAGCTGTCCGGCCTCGAGGTCGGGCCGGCCCGCATCGACGATATCCTGACCAAGCTCGGCTTCGCCGTGGACGGCGACGCGGTCACCCCGCCCTCATGGCGCCGCGACGTGGAAGGCAAGGCGGACCTCGTTGAGGAAGTCGCCCGCATCGAGGGCTTCGACAACCTGCCCGTCTCGCCCCTGCCCGAGATCGCCCGCCCGCCCGGCGGCGCGCTCACCGTGCGCCAGCGCCGCATGCGCGACGCCCGGCGCCAAATGGCGGCCCGCGGCTATGCCGAAGCCGTGACCTGGAGCTTCATGCGTCG
>DASVNS010000302.1:0-8637 GCA_036383735.1 Phenylobacterium sp.
TTCATGGCGGCGCTGAACGTGCTGGAGCACGCCTTCGGCCGCAACAACAGCCGGGCAGGCTCGAAGAAGAACATCCACGCGCACTACGACCTGGGCAATGCCTTCTATTCGCGCTGGCTGGACCCCAGCATGACCTATTCCTCCGCCCGATTCGAACGCCCGGGCGAGGCCCTGCCCGATGCCCAGAAGCGGAAGTACCGCACCCTGGCGGAGAGCATGGGCCTGGCCGCCGACCACCACGTGCTGGAGATCGGCTGCGGCTGGGGCGGGTTCGCCGAGTTCGCCGCCAAGGACGTGGGCGCCAGGGTGACCGCCATCACCATCTCCGAGGAACAGTTCAGGTTCGCCAAGGAGCGCATGTTCCGGCTGGGCCTGAACGAGAAGGCCGACATCCGCCTGGTGGACTACCGCGACGTCGAGGGCCGCTTCGACCGGGTGGCCTCGATCGAGATGTTCGAGGCGGTGGGCGAGCGCTACTGGCCCACCTATTTCGACAAGGTCCGCGACAGCCTGAAACCGGGCGGTCAGGCGGGGCTGCAGATCATCACCATCCGGGAGGAATATTTCGAGCACTACAAGCGCACCCCGGACTTCATCCAGAAGTACATCTTCCCGGGCGGCATGCTGCCTTCCGAGGAACGGCTGAAGGTAGTGACCGACCAGGCCGGCCTCTCGTGGGGACGGATCTCGCGATTCGGGGTCTGCTATGCCGACACCCTGGCCGAATGGGGCCGCCGGTTCGAGGCGGCCTGGGACGAGATCACCCACCTCGGATTCGACGAGCGGTTCCGCAAGCTGTGGCGGTTCTATCTCAGCTACTGCGAGGCCGGCTTCCGCACCGAGCGCACAGACGTGGTGCAACTCAGCCTCATGAAAGCTTGACTGCCCTCTGTTCGCCGCCGCGTCAGGCCCCTAAGTAGGCGGCCATGACTGTCGCCAAATCGATCCTCGACCTCATCGGCTCAACCCCGCTCCTGCGCCTTCGGCGCGCCAGCGAGATGACGGGATGCGAGATCCTGGCCAAGGCCGAGTTCATGAATCCCGGCCAATCCGTGAAGGATCGGGCCGCGCTCTACATCATCCGCGACGCCGAGCGGAAAGGCCTGCTGCGCCCGGGCGGACGCATCGTCGAGGGCACGGCCGGCAACACCGGCATCGGCCTGGCCATGGTGGGCAAGGCGCTGGGCTACAAATGCACCATCGTCATCCCGCGCACCCAGAGCCAGGAGAAGAAGGACGCCATCCGACTTTGCGGCGCCGAACTGGTCGAGGTGGACGCGGTCCCCTATTCGAACGAGATGAATTACGTGAAGTATTCCGGTCGCCTGGCGGCGGAACTTGACGCCAAGGAGCCGAACGGCGCGGTCTGGGCCAACCAGTTCGATAACGTCGCCAACCGCCAGGCGCACATCGAGGGCACCGGGCCGGAGATCTGGGAACAGACGGGCGGCAAGGTCGACGGCTTCATCAGCGCCGTGGGCTCGGGCGGCACCCTGGCCGGCGTCGCCGAGGCCCTGCGCCAGCGGAACCCCGCCGTGAAGATCGGCCTGGCCGATCCCCACGGCGCGTCGCTGTACAGCTACTACACCGATGGTGAGCTCAAGGCCGAGGGCAGCTCGATCAGCGAGGGCATCGGCCAGGGCCGGATCACCGCCAACCTGACCGACCTGAAGATCGACCACGCCTATCGCGTCTCGGACGAGGAGATGCTGATGGCGATCTTCGACCTGATGGAGTTCGAGGCCCTGGTCATGGGCGGCTCGACCGGCATCAATGTGGCCGGCGCCATCCGCATGGCCCAGGACATGGGTCCAGGCCACACGATCGTCACCGTGCTCTGCGATCACGGCCAGCGCTACCAGTCCAAGATCTTCAACCCGCCGTTCCTGCGCGAGAAGGGCCTGCCCGTTCCCTCATGGCTGGAATAGACCCGCTCGTCTCCACCGAATGGCTCGCCCAGCGCCTGGGCGACCCGACCGTCCGCGTGGTCGACGCCACCTTGCCCCTGGTCGGCCAGGCGGGCCACGGGCGCGACAGCTATCTGGCGGGCCATATCCCCGGGGCGGTGTTCTTCGACATCAACGCCATCGCCGACCTGACCACCGACCTGCCCCACATGCTGCCGACCGCCCCGGCGTTCGCCGAGGCGGCTGGCGCGCTCGGCCTGCGCCGCGATGCGACCCTCGTGGTCTACGACGCCCACGGTATCTATTCCGCGCCGCGCGTCTGGTGGACGCTGCGGGCCATGGGCTATGGGCGCGTGTTCGTCCTCGACGGCGGGCTGAGGATGTGGCGCGCCGAGGGCCGCCCTCTGGAAACCGACGCTCGGCCGCCCTCGCCGGTCCTGGTCGCGCCCAGCGCCGATCCGAACCTGGTGAAGGATCTGGACGCGGTGACCGCCATCCTGGCCGACGGCTCGGCGCAGGTGGTCGATGCGCGCTCGGCAGGTCGCTTCCGCGGTGAAGCGCCGGAGCCGCGCGCGACCCTGCGCTCGGGACACATGCCCGGCGCGCTGAACCTGCCGTTCGACCAGGTGGTCAATGCCGACGGCACGCTGAAATCCGTAGACGAGCTGAAGGCCGCCTTCGCGCAGGTCGATCTCGACCGCCCCATCGTCACGACCTGTGGCTCCGGCGTGACCGCGTCGATCCTGGCTCTGGCGCTCGCCCGCCTGGGGCGCTTCGACGTGGCGGTCTACGACGGGTCCTGGACCGAATGGGGCGGCCGGCCGGACACGGCGGTCGTGACGGGAGCCTGATCCATCGAGATCCGGCGCGCCCAGGAAAGCGACCTGCCGCTGATTCCCGGGATCGAGCGCTCGGCGGCCTCCGCCTTCGAAGGCCGCGACGTTCCATCCTGGCTGTTCACCGAGGTCTCGCCCGCCGAGGCGTGGCGCCCACACCTGGCCGCCGGCACGCTCTGGGTGGCGGAGATCGCCGGCCGGCTCGTGGGCTACCTGGCCGGTCGCGTCGATGAGCAGCGCCTGCACATCGACGAGGTCGACGTGCTGCGGACGCACCAGGGCCAGGGCATCGGGCGCCAATTGCTGGAGACCGCGGTGGCCTACGCCCGCGCCAGCGGCCTTGTCGCCCTGAGCCTGACGACCTTCCGCAACGTGCCGTGGAACGCCCCCTTCTACGCCGCCTTCGGCTTCCGCGAGTGGGATCCGCGCGACGCGCCGGCTGCGATCGGCGAGGCGCTGGCCAGCGAGGCCGCCTGGGGGCTGCAGGACCGCTGCGCCATGGTGATGGACCTTTAGCGCGCGCCCTTAGCGCATCGGGGGCGCGTACATCAGCCCGCGCGCCGGCGCGTTCCACAGGGCGTTGAGGCCCCGGTCCAGGCGCAGCGCCGAATCCTGCCCCAGGTCGCGGCGGAAGATCTCGTGATAGGCCCCGACCTGCCGAATCACTTGGAAGGCCCAGTCGGGCTTCAAGCCCAGCAAGGCGCCCAGGTCGCCCTCGACGCCGAGCAGGCGGCGGGTCTCGGGATCGGTGGCGGTTTCGCGCGCCTGCTCGATCGTTCGGGCGCTCAGGCCCAGTTCCTCGCCCAGCAGCGTGGCGTAGACGGTCCAGCGTACGATATCGGCCCACACGGGATCATTCTGGCGGACCACCGGCCCCAACGGCTCCTTGGAGATCACGTCCGGCAGGATGACGTGGCCATTCGGGTTGCCCAGCAGCGAACGCGAGGCCGCCAGGGCGGAGACGTCGGCGGTGAACACGTCGCAGGTCTCGGCCTCGTAAAGCTCGCGGGCCTGGGCTTCCGACGCGGCCATCACCGCGCGATGCTTCATACCCCGCACCCGGAAGTAATCTTCGAGATTGCCGACGCTGGCGGTGCCCTCCTGAACGCACACCCGCGCGCCGCCCAACTCCTCGGCGCTGGTCAGGCCCATGGCGCGCGGGGCCAGGAATCCCTGGCCGTCGTAATAGGTGATCACCGGGAAGGTCAGCCCCAGCCCCGCGTCGCGCGCAAAGGTCTGCGACGTATTGCGCGACAGCAGGTCCAGCTGGCCCTTCTGGAGGGCGCCGAACCGGTCCTGCGCGCCGATCACGGTGAAGCGCACCTTCGTCGCGTCGCCCAGCGTCGCGGCGGCCACGGCGCGGCAGATGTCGACATCGAATCCCCGCCACTCTCCGCGGGCGTCCTTGAGCGCGAACCCCGGCAAGCCGGCATGCACGCCACAGGCCACGTAGCCGCGGCCCCTTACCGCCGCCAGCGTCGGGCTCTTGGCGGGCTTGTAGCCGGGCTGGGCCGCGGTGACCGGCGGAGCGGGGGCCTTGGCAGGCGCCTTGGCTTGCGGCGCGGGCGCGGTGCAGGCGCCCAGGAACGCCATCATTGCCGCGATCGCCGTCAGGCGCCGGATCATCGGTGCTCCCTTGAAACGCAGAGTCGCTTGAGGCTCTAAGTGCCGTGGCACTTTCGCCAGCGTCGACCGGACCCGCAACCCCGCATGTCGGATGAGACCCGCCTGATCCACGCCGGCAAACTCTCGGGCGCCCTCGCCAAGACCGTTGGCCCGCCCATCCAGAAAGGCTCGACGGTGCTCCTGCCCAATGCGGCGGCGCTTTACGACGACGCCAACTACCTGACCTATGGCCGCGCCGGGCTGTCGGCCCAGGCGGCTCTGCGGGAGGCCCTGATGGTGTTGGAGGGCGCGGAGGGCGTGTCGCTCTATCCCTCCGGCATCGCGGCCATCTCGGGCGCGCTGATGGCCTTGCTGAACGCCGGAGACGAGATCCTGGTGGTCGACAACGCCTACAAGCCGGTGCGCCGGTTCTGCGACCAGGTGCTCAAGCGGTTCGGCGTCGAGGTCACCTATTTCGACGCGCGAACCGCGCCCGAGACGCTGGTGAGCACGGCTTCGGACGCCGTGCGGATGATTCTCCTCGAAAGCCCGGGCTCGCTCTCGTTCGAGATGCAGGACGTGCCGCGCATCGCCGAACTGGCCCGCGCGCGGGGCATCCTCACGGCCATCGACAACACCTGGGCCGCAGGACTGCTGTTCAAGCCGTTGGCGCACGGCGTCGACGTCTCGATCCAGGCCCTGACCAAGTATGTCGGCGGCCACTCCGACGTCTTCATGGGCTCGGCAGCGGCGCGCGACTTGGGCCTGGTCCGCAAGTTGGCGGACGGCGTCAACCACATGGGCTGGGCGGTGTCGGGCGACGACGCCTACGCCATGCTGCGCGGCCTGCGGACGCTGCCCACCCGCATGGCGCGGCAGGGGGCCAGCGGCCTCATGGTCGCCCGCTGGCTGGCGGAGCAGCCCGAGGTCCGCGACGTGCTGCATCCCGCCCTGCCGAGTTCGCCCGACCACCCGCTGTGGGCGCGCGACTTCACGGGCGCCAGCGGGCTGTTCGGCTTCGTGCTGAACCCGGCTCCCGAGGCCGCGGCGGACGCCTTTCTCGATGCGCTGAAGGTCTTCGGCCTGGGCTTCTCGTGGGGCGGTTTCGAAAGCCTGGCCATCTCGTGCGATCCCCAGCTCAAGGTGCGCCGGTTCATGAGGAGCTACGACGGCCCGCTGATGCGCCTGCACGTTGGGCTCGAGGACCCCGCCGACCTGATCGCCGACCTTCGGCTCGGCCTGGACGCCTACGCCAAACTCGCCGGCTGAGGGGAACCGGCGTGACGGAAGACGAACTCGCCGCCTTCATCGCCGAGGAGCAGCTGCCGGACAGCTTCCGGCAGACCTTCGACCGGATCTGCCGCCCCCTGGCCGAGCGCGTGGTGGACTGGCGTCTCGACTTCGGGCGTACGGTCTTCGTGGGACTCTGCGGGGCGCAAGGCTCGGGCAAGACGACGGTGGCGGAGGCGACGGCCCGCCTGCTGCGGCGCCACGGCCTCAACGCCGTGGCCATCTCGCTCGACGATTTCTATCTCGGCCACGAGGCTCGGGGCTGGCTGGCGGACAAGGTCCACCGCCTGCTGCAGGTGCGCGGCCCGCCCGGCACCCACGATGTCCCGCTGGCCTGCGCCGTGCTGGATCGTCTGCGCGGACCGGGCGAGACGCCCCTGCCCGCCTTCGACAAGGCGACCGACGAGCGGCGGCCCAAGCGCGACTGGCGGACTGTCGAGGGTCCGCTCGACGTCGTGATCCTCGAGGGCTGGTGCGTCGGCGCTCGTCCCGAGCCGGCCGAGCGCCTGCTCGAGCCGGTCAACGGCCTTGAGCGGCGCGACGATCCCAATCGCGCCTGGCGCGGCTACGTGAACCGTCAGCTCGGCGAACAGTATCAATCGCTGTTTGGCCGCCTGGACCGCCTGGTCCTGTTGCAGGCCCCCGGCTTCGAAGTCGTCCAACGGTGGCGGGCGGAGCAGGAAGCCAAGCTGCGCGCCCGCACCGGCGCAGGGATGACCGACGCCGAGGTTGGCCGGTTCGTGCAGTACTACGAGCGGCTCACCCGCTGGATCCTGGCCGAGATGCCGGACCGCGCCGATTGGGTGGCGCCGCTCAACCCCGACCGGACGCCGGTCCCCTCGACGCCCTGACCATCGCCTCGCGCTCGACGGCCGTGAGCATCCGCCATTTGCCCTCCGGCAGGTCGCCCAGCTCCAGCGGCCCGATGCGGATGCGGTTCAGGTCCATCACCCGCAGGCCCACCAGGTCGCACATGCGCCGGATCTGGCGGTTGCGACCCTCGGTCAGCACGAAGCGCAGCACCTGGCCCTGGATCACGTTGACCTTCGCCGGACGCAGCTGACGGCCATCCAACTCCAGCCCGTGGCGCAGCTTGCCCAGCGTCGGCTCGTCGATCCGGCCGGCCACCCGCACCACATATTCCTTGTCCAGCTCCGACTCCGGACCGATCACCGCCTTAGCCAGCACCCCATCGTTGGACAGGATCAGCAGCCCGTGGCTGTCCAGGTCCAGGCGCCCGAGCGGCGGCAGGCTCATCTTGATGTCGGGGATCGTGGCGCAGTCGCCCACTAGCGCGTTGCGGGTCAGCAGCCGGACCGCCGGCGTGTATCCCGGCTCCGGCTGGCCCGAGACATAGCCGGTCGGCTTGTTCAGCACCGCGGTGAAGCCCTCGAGTCGCCCCTCCGCCTTGTCGGTCAGAGTCAGCGTCTGGCCGGGCTGGATCTTCCGCCCGGCGTCCTCGACGCGTTCGCCGTCGATATAGACCAGCCCCTCGCCGATCAGCGCCTCCGCCTCACGCCGCGAGCACACGCCACTCTGCGCCAGCCATTTGTTGACTCGCTGCGGCTCTGCTTCGTCATAGGTGCGGGTCCAGGCCATGGCGCTTGGTGAGGCGCGAAGCGCCGGCCGTCAATCCAACGCGGCGCGAGAGTCAGGACCAGGCGCGTATGGCGTGGCCCCGCTCGCCCCAGAAGATGAACCATCGACCCGCCGCGCGGACGATCTTCACCTGCTCGGCGAATGGCATCGTCTCCTTGGGCTTGGCGAGCCCGAGACGGGCAAGCAGCCCCATCTTTGGCGCTGTCTCCGGTGGGGCGCTTGCCGCCTCAGCGGCGGCCAGCAACGCGCGACCGTACGCGAGCGCATCCTCCGGAAACTTGTGATTCCAAGCCTCTTGGATGAGCTTCCGAGGAAGGACATCGGCACACATCGTCAGGAACGTGCCCCGGAAGCTCGTTTCGTCGACGCCCTCGTACAGGTTTGCGTGCGTGTACTCGGGCACGCCATCGGACTGGACCAGCGCGACGACATAGTAGCCGTGGAAATCACGAAGGGTCGCAACCTCATCGTCTGGCGTAGCGACCTCACGGGTCTTGAGAATCCAGGCGTCCGCCTCGGCGTCATACCCCACGCGTGGCGCACCGAGGCGTTCGTAGGACGGAATGCTGATTTCCTGGAACCGGGCCACGTCAGCTTCGGCGGGCTCATCGCCGAAGAACTGGCCATTGAGAAGTCGCCGCCACTCGGCTTCATGCCCCGGCTTCGGGCACGACTCCACAATCAGATCCAGGCCCACGATAACCCCTCCCCGCAACGCCCGTGTTCAGCGAACGACGCTGTGAGGCATCCCATAGCCTCGCTCAGCTTGCAAGAACAAATAATGAACTTCCTGCGAGGATGGCGCGCCCGGCAGGACTCGAACCTGCAACCGTCCGCTTAGAAGGCGGATGCTCTATCCGGTTGAGCTACGGGCGCCCGGGGCCGGACCCTTCAGTGGGTCCAGGGAATCCGTCTGCCGAACGCGAAGTTGTCGGCATAGGCTTTGATGATGCGCTTGGCGGGCGCCGGGTCGATCAGCTGGAAGGCGATCCCGTGGGCCTCGGCGTAGCGCACCGCCTCCTCCTTGGTTTCGAACGTCAGCTTCACCTGGCTCGACTCGGTGTCGCCGGTGACCGTCCAGCCCATCAGCGGATCGGAGCGCCGCGCGTCCTTGGGCTCGAACTCCAGCACCCAGCCTGCAGCCTTGGCGCGGCCGGACTGCATGGCGGTCTTGGACGGACGGAAGATGCGCGCGAGCATGCTCGTTGGACCCCTGCAAGTTCTCCGGCGTGGTCGGGGCGGCAAGATTCGAACTTGCGACCCTCTGCTCCCAAAGCAGATGCGCGACCAGTCTGCGCTACGCCCCGATTACGCCGGAGGCCCGTCAATATGGGCGTTTCGCGTTTTCGGCAAACCTATCCGTGTCGGGACATCAGCTTGAAGACGCCTGAAGCCCTGAC
>DASVNS010000303.1:0-2182 GCA_036383735.1 Phenylobacterium sp.
TCATCTGACGGGCGGGACGGCCGGGCCGCTGGCGGCCTGGTGCCTGGCGCCCGCCGCCGCCGCCGCCGCTTATAGGCATCGCGACATACTGGCGCTGGGCGCGGCCGCCGCCCTGGCCGCCGCCGCGGTTTCGGCGCTGGACACCGTGCTCCTGCCGCTGCCCGCCGCCGCGCCGCCCTTGGCGCCCTGGCTGGGCCTGCTGTCGCTGGGAACCGTGACCTTGGGCTTCGCGGCGGGCCTCGTCACCCTGCAGGGCGGCGCGCAGCGGGACGGCCGGCGTCGCGAGCGCGCGGAAGAGGTGCTGACTTTGCTGGACGGCCAGCCGATGCTCCTGACCCTGGTCGAACGCAGCGGTCGGGTGCTGAACGCCGCCGGCGCAGCCATCGGCGGCCAGGCGCCGAGCGAGATCGTGGGCCGGAGCCTGGGCCACCTGGTGTCCGACGAGGACCTGCCGCTGCTGGCCTCGGCCCTGCACACGGCCGCGCACCACGGCAAGGCCAGCGTCTACGTCACCCCGGCGGACAATCCCGACGGCTCGCTGGAGATTTCCCTGCGCACCTCCGGCGCCGACGGGCTGGTGGCGGCCGTCCGCGACGCCCGCGAGCAGGTCGTGCGCGAGCGCCGGCTCGAGGCCGAGCGCATTGCGGCGGAACAGCAGAACGCCGGCAAGTCCCGCTTCCTGGCCAATATGAGCCACGAGCTGCGCACGCCGCTGAACGCGATCATGGGCTTCTCCGACATCATGCGGCAGCGCCTGTTCGGCCCCCTGGGCGACCGCTACGCCGAATACGCCGAGCTGATCCACGAAAGCGGCACGCACCTGCTGGAGCTGATCAACGACGTGCTGGACATGTCGAAGATCGAGGCCGAGCGCTTCGAGCTCTCGCTCGAGACCTTCGACGCCCGCGACGCGGTGGCCGCGGTGCTGCGGCTGATGCGCGGCCAGGCCGACCGGGCGGGCGTCAACCTGCGCGGGGTCCTGCCCATCGGCCCGCTACAGGCCGAGGCCGACAAGCGGGCGGTGAAGCAGATCGCGCTCAACCTGATCTCCAACGCGCTCAAGTTCACCCCGCGCGGCGGGTCGGTGACCGTGACCGTACAGGGCTCCGGCGACACCCTGGAGCTGGTGGTGGCGGACACCGGGGTCGGCATCGCCCAGGACGACCTGCACCGGCTGGGCCACCCTTACGAACAGATGGGCGACGCCGAACAGCGGGCCGCAGGCTCCGGCCTCGGCCTGTCGCTGGTGCGCGCCTTCGCCCGCCTGCACGGGGGCGACATGTCGGTCGAAAGCTCGGTGGGCGAGGGGACCAGCGTCACCATCCGCCTGCCGGTGCTGTCGGCGGTGGTCGAGGCGCCCTTGCGGCGCAAGGGTTAGCGATCCCTCTTTCCCCGCCCTGCGCGCCGCAGGCATCCATCTGAAAACACCAAGACCACGAAGACCACCAAGGGACCGCACATCTCCGGCCGCTTCGTGCCCTTGGTGGTCTTGGTGTTTCAATGGACGCTGACGCGCCACCGCAGCCGAAGGTCAGGCTAGCGCGAGGCCACCTGCAGGAAGGCTCGTCCGGCGGCGAAGTCGCCGACCTCGACATAGGCGGTCCGCACCCGATCGCCGGGGAACAGGAACTCCACGGCGATGGCCTCGCGCGGGTCCAGGTCGGCCAGGGCCTGCGCGGCGGCGGCCGGGAAGCGGAACGCCCAGGCGTCGTCGGAGCCCTTCGACCGAAGGGTCTCGTCCGCCTCGCTGCGCGCCTCCGCCATGAAGGCGCGGGTGGCGCCGCGCGGCGGCAGCTTGCGGCTGAGCGGCGCAGCCTTGCCGCGGGTGTCCAGATAGGGCCCGAGCGTGCGACCGCCGTCGCGCAGCACCAGCCGCGCGGCATAGGGCGCCTGGCCGTCGTCGAAGTCGGCCACCGCCAGCAGCGCGTTGGCGCCCTCGCGGCCGGCCAGGCCAAAGGTCATGCGCCCGCCGGCAAAGGCGGCGTCCTGCGCCAGCCGCCAGCGCGCGTTGCGGCCCGTCCCGCGGTCGGCGCGCCAGTCGGCCAGGTCGCCGGGATAGGTCATGCGGGTGACCCGCGAGTAGCCTGAGAACGCCTGTTGCACGCGGGCCGCCTCGGCCAGCACCTGCGGGTTCCTGCAGTTCAGCCGGCCCGCGTAGCGCCGGGCGTCGGCGTCGCGGGCG
>DASVNS010000304.1:0-5436 GCA_036383735.1 Phenylobacterium sp.
CAAGACCTTCGCCACGAGACTGCTGGCCGCCGGCAAGCCAAAGCGGCTCATCCTGACCGCCGTCGCCCGTAAGCTCGTCATCATCGCCAACGCCATCCTCAGAGACGCTCATGCCACCACGCCCGAACTGACTTGATGACATGGGGGCCGCAGCCCGGCCTACGCACTACGTCCGCCTCTGACGCACCAGCATGGTCATGCTCCTGCCATGACCGCGGACCCCGCCAGCGTCGATCCCGCCGAAGCCATGCTCGCCGAGTTGGCCGGGCTCGACCCGCCGCTGGCGCGACCTGCCCGACCCCCGCTGGGCGGACGAGGCGCCGCCCGCCGCCCCCACCGTGCAAAGCTCGGCCTGACCGCCTGCGCCGCGCCGCCGGCGCCGTATTTCGACACCAAGCCGCCAAGCCCGCCAAGGACGCCCAGCCATCCGCTGCCGGCGCCGCTCGCGCAGGCCCCTTGGCGGTCTTGGCGGCTTGGCGGTCGTCTTGTTCTTTGACGGCGCCTGCGGCGCACACGGACCCGCCTTCATTCCGCCATGTCTTGACACTGGGCCAGCCACACGCCATCTGCCGTCTTGCGGATTTAGCGCGCTACGACAGACATCGATGGGCCGTTGCGAATACGGACGCGCCCCCCACGTGGATGATGATGTCTCCCTCGATGTGCGGAAATCGCAGTGGTCGCGCCGTCTGGCCCTGAGAGGGTCTGAGGTCGACGCCACAGGGCGCTGCGAAGGGCAACCTGCGCGGTGGCTTTGCTTGTGGCGGCATCGGTCATGGCGGGTCGGCGTATCCACTGGCGCATTGAACAGACACGGGAACGTTTTCCAGGGACCGCGGGTCGTATTGACGCGACCTCTCGATCCTGGATCGTCGCCCACCATTTTCGCTCCGACCCTTGCGAGAGGCGTCGCAGCCGATGCGGAGACCTAGATGAGCGCAACGACGGCCGAAGCCGAAACGCCCGAGACCACAGCCGGCGACGGTCCGCTGCTCGACCTGACGGATGCCGCGGTCAAGAAATTCATCAAGCAGGCCAAGACCCGCGGCTACGTCACGATGGACGAGCTGAACAAGGTCCTGCCGTCCGAAGAGGTGACCTCCGAACAGATCGAAGACACCCTCGCCATGCTGAGCGAGATGGGTGTCAACGTCGTCGAGTCCGAGGATGACGCCGAGGGCGGCGAGGTCGCGGTCCGCGAGGAGTCGGCGGTCGTCGAGACGACCAAGGAGCCGGCGTACGACCGCACCGACGACCCCGTGCGCATGTACCTGCGCGAGATGGGCTCGGTCGAGCTGCTGTCGCGCGAGGGCGAAATCGCCATCGCCAAGCGCATCGAGGCCGGCCGCGATACGATGATCCGCGGGCTGTGCGAGAGCGCGCTGACCTTCGAGGCCATCATGGTGTGGCGCGAAGAGCTGGAAGGCGGCCGCATCCTCCTGCGCGAAGTGATCGACCTCGAGCAAACCTACGGTGGCCAGAACCAGGGCGCGGGCGAATTGGCCGCGCCGGCCGAGGCGGCCGAAGTCGAGCCGGCCGAGGCCGAGGAGAAGCCGGAAGGCGAGGGTGAAGGCGACGGGGACGACGATTTCGACGACGGCGCCGGCCCCACCATCAGCGCGATGGAAGCCGAGTTGCGCGAAGGCGTCATGGCGATCCTGGACTCCATCGCCGGCGAGTTCGAAGCCTTCCGCCTCCTGCAAGAGAAACTGGTCGGCCAGAAGCTGAAGGGCGAGGACCTCAGCGACAAGGACCGCGCCGCCTACCAGACGGCGGCCGGCGCCATCGTCCAGCACCTCAAGACCCTGAAGCTGAACAACAACCGCATCGAGGCGCTGGTCGAGCAGCTCTATGCGATCAACAAGCGCCTGATGGTCCTGGAAGGCCGGCTGCTGCGGCTTGCCGACAGCTACGGCATCAGCCGCACCGAGTTCCTCAAGGCCTACTTCGGCCAGGAGATGCGTCCGGACTGGGGCAATCAGGTCAAGGCGCTGGGCATCCGCTGGACCAAGTTCGCCGAGAACGACGCCGGCCAGATCCGCGATATCCGCTCTGAGATCGCCGCCCTGGCGCAAGAGACGGGCGTGCCGATCGACGACTACCGCCGCATCGTCCAGACCGTGCAGAAGGGCGAGCGCGAGGCCCGCCAGGCGAAGAAGGAAATGGTCGAGGCCAACCTGCGCCTCGTGATCTCCATCGCCAAGAAGTACACCAACCGCGGGCTGCAGTTCCTGGACCTGATCCAGGAAGGCAACATCGGCCTGATGAAGGCGGTCGACAAGTTCGAGTACCGCCGCGGCTACAAGTTCTCGACCTACGCCACCTGGTGGATCCGCCAGGCGATCACGCGCTCGATCGCCGACCAGGCGCGGACCATCCGCATCCCGGTGCACATGATCGAGACGATCAACAAGATCGTCCGCACCAGCCGCCAGATGCTGCACGAGATCGGCCGCGAGCCGACCCCGGAGGAACTGGCCGAGAAGCTGGCCATGCCGCTGGAGAAGGTGCGCAAGGTCCTGAAGATCGCCAAGGAGCCGATCAGCCTGGAGACGCCGATCGGCGACGAGGAAGACAGCCACCTGGGCGACTTCATCGAGGACAAGAACGCCATCCTGCCGATCGACGCCGCCATCCAGTCGAACCTGCGCGAGACCACGACCCGCGTGCTGGCGTCGCTGACGCCGCGCGAGGAGCGCGTCCTGCGGATGCGGTTCGGCATCGGCATGAACACCGACCACACCCTCGAAGAGGTCGGCCAGCAGTTCTCGGTCACCCGCGAACGGATCCGGCAGATCGAAGCCAAGGCGCTCCGCAAGCTGAAGCACCCCAGCCGCTCGCGGAAGCTGCGCAGCTTCCTGGACAGCTAAGCGCCTATCGTTGTGGCCGGTGCGCGAGCGCCACGCGCCGGCCACGCGCCATGCCGCCGACCATCGCGAGCCCAAGGATCGTCAGCGCCCAGGTCCCGGGCTCCGGGACGGGACCGCTCATCTGGCTTGTGGAAAACGCGTAGTCGGCGTTCGCCAGCACGTCGAAGTCGACGTTCCAGCCCACGGCGTCCAGCAGCGCCAGGTCGAGGGCGGTGACGGCAACCCCCCGCCCGCTGCAGACGTAGGGGTTCATGACGCCCAGGAAATCCTGGCAATCGACGCTCGGCGCCTTCCAGTGCGACGCCTGCCAGCCGTCGCCGTTCTGCGATCCGGTCGAGAAGCCGCCGAGCCGGGTCACGCCGCCGTCGATGGAGAAGTAGGAGTCCGCGCCGACCGTCCAGTCGAGCCGGCCTGGGGCGCCGTAGCGGAACATGTCGAGGCCGTAGCCCCACCAGTAGTCGTCCACGTCGGCGCCGCCATAGCCGTTCGAATAGTCGAAGTCGTCCACCCCGCTGAGCAGGCCCAATGCATGGCCGATCTCGTGGACCGCGACGCCGACGAAGTCATAGGCTCCGCTGGAGATGCCGTCCCTCGGGTCGAAGTCGAACGCGAACTGGTTCGAGAACTGGATCTGGGCGTCCGGGCCGGCATAGCCGAAGTCACCGACCAGGGCCTTCAGGTTCGCCGTCGACAGCGCGATCGTGCTGCCGATCGCCCGGCCGTCGGGCGCGGTTCGGTCGGGCGCGTTCACGTCGATCCCAGCGGAGCCCGACAGATACCCGGGCACGAGCACGTCGACCGAGCCGGCGGCGCTCAGCGGCGCCAGGTTCGCGACCGCCTGGGCGTCGAGGGCGCTGGTCCCGGTGGCCGCGAGAAGCTGGTCGTAGGCGGCGATGGGCACAAAGGTCGCGAGGTTGCTGCCGGTGGCGCCAAGCACGTCGGCGCCGAGATCGCTGTAGCCGACGTTCAGCCTGACGATCGCGTCGTTGGTGAGCACCGATTCCCAATAGCCGGCGGCGATCCGGAAGCCGCGTTCGGCCTGCGAGCCCGTGACGCCGCCGATGTCGGTCAGGTCGATCGTCAACGCGGCGGCCGGCGCCGCGGTCGTCACGATGCCCGCCGCCAGGCACGCCGACAGCAAATACCTCGCGTTCGAAACCGCCATTCCCTGCCCCTATCGCCTGAGATCCCCCATGGGACTGGCCACAGAGTGGTGGCGGCGCGTCTCAACCGTCAAGTGTGGTAATGCACGTTTGGATGTAGTCGACCCATCGGCCTGCGGCGGCCACGATCACCGCCAGCCGTAGTTGAAGCTCACGCTGACACGCGGGCTCTTGGCTTTGTTGGCCGGGACCTCGTGGCGGAGCCAGCTTTCCCACATGTAGACCGTGCCCGGTTCCGGCTTCAGGTAGACGAAGGTCCGGGTGTCTTCCGGCGCATCCTCTCGCCGGGGCGGCGCGGCCATCATCATCGGCAGGCGGGGATCCTCGAGCTTGAGCGCACTGGCCCCCGGCGGAACCGCCACATAGACCGTGCCCGAGATCACGCTGTGCGGATGGATATGGCCGGAATGGCCGGCGCCCGGCTTCAGGCTGTTGACCCACAGGCTGTCCAGGCGCAGCCGGCCGCCGCGCAGGTCGAGGTGAAGCGCTTCGGCGAAGGTTCTGGCGTGGCGGTCGAGCTGCGCCTTCAGGTCGCCGAACACGCTCATCCGCTGAGGCAGGTCGTCGAGGGAGCCATAGGAGGTGTAGCCGCCATAGCCATGCGCCCGGCTCCAGGCGCGCCCGGCCTGGTCCTCGGCCTCGAGCATGCGGCAGGCGTCCAGGAGCTCGGCGTTCAGGGTCGCGAAGGTCCGCCCCTTCGTCAGGGTCGCTTCATAGACCGGCGTGGCGAAGAGCGGGCGCAGCGTCATGCGGGCGGATTATCCCAGCCGGCCGCATTGTCAAAACGCCGCGTCGGCCGGTGGGCGTCCGGCGGTCAGCGGCTTTGCAGCTGGAGCAGCGAGTCCCACATGTCCTGGGCGAAGCCGATCACCCGCAGGTTGGCCGAAAACGCGGTCTTGGCCTGGATCATCTCGACGGTTTCCTGGCCCAGGTCGACGTCCGGGGCGCCTTCGACGCCCATGGTGGCGACGTTGACCGCGGACGTCTCGAAGCGACGCGAGGCCGCCATGAGGCCGTAACGGGCGGTGGAGATCGGGTCCATGCAAGGAGGCTGGACCCGCGCCAGTTAATGCCGGCCTGAGCGATGTGGTGAACAAGGTCGAAATCGCGCGGCTGGGGCTTAGGCCAGGGCGGCGTAGACCATCTTCTGGAACATCGGGCAGCCGATGCGACCGGTGGGCTGCTGGCCCTGCATGGCGGTCACGGCCTCCGGACCCAAGGGCAACGAGTCTTGCACCAGATAGATCAGGATCAGATCGTTCACCGGATCGGCCTGCCACCAGGTGCCGAACGCGCCCGGCCAGCCGAATGCGCCTTCGCCGCCCGCGCCCATCCACTGGTGCTTCTCGGCGTCCAGGATCATCGACGCGCCGAGGCCGAAGCCCTGGCTGAGCCAGAAGGGC
>DASVNS010000305.1:0-16223 GCA_036383735.1 Phenylobacterium sp.
CCTGGCCGCCGCCCGGTCCGACCTCGACCGCGCACGGGTGGACCTGGAGCGCCGCAAGGCGCTGGCGCTGAGCGGAGCGGTCTCCGGCGACGAGCTGACACGCGCGCAAAACGCCTTCGCCACCGCCCAGGCCGCGGTCACCGCCAGCAAGGCCGCCCAGGCTCAGGCTCAGGCCAATCGCCTCGCCGCGGCGGGCTCCCTGGCCGCCAACACGGCGCTGACGGACGGGACGACCGTCGACACCAACCCCGAGGTCGCCGCCGCCCGCGCCCGGCTCGACCAGGCCAGGATCGACCTGGCCCGCACGGTGATCAGGGCGCCCATCGACGGCGTCGTGGCGCGCCGCAACGTACAGGTCGGCCAGAAGGTCGCCGCCGGAGCCGCCCTGATGCAGGTGGTCCCGGTCCAGGAGGCCTATGTCGACGCCAACTTCAAGGAAGGGCAGCTGCGGACGGTCCGCATGGGCCAGCCTGTCGAGCTGGAGGCCGACCTCTATGGCGGCTCCGTGAAGTATCACGGCAAGGTCGTGGGCCTGTCGGGTGGCACGGGCTCGTCCTTCGCCCTGATCCCCGCCCAGAACGCCACCGGCAACTGGATCAAGGTTGTCCAGCGCCTCCCCGTCCGTGTGGCCATCGATCCCGCCCAGCTGCGCCAGCACCCGCTGCGCCTGGGCCTGTCGATGAAGGCGACGATCGACACCCGAGGCTGACCCTCACGCCCCCGATCAAGGACGCGCAATCATGGCCAGAGCGCCACAAGCCGCCGCCGCTTCACAAGCCGCCGCCCCTCCGCCCCTGAGCGGGTCGGCGATGATCCTCGCCGGGCTGGTGCTGGCGGCGGCCAACTTCCTGGTGGTGCTCGACACCACCATCGCCAACGTCTCGGTGTCGAACATCGCCGGCGCGCTCGGCGTCTCGTCCAGCCAGGGCGCCTGGGTCATCACCTCCTATGCGGTGGCCGAGGCGATCACCGTACCGCTGACCGGCTGGCTGGCGGGCCGGTTCGGATCGGTGCGCGTGTTCGTGAGCGGCATGGTCGGCTTCGGGATCTGCTCGTTCCTGTGCGGCCTGGCGCCGTCGCTGGGTCTGTTGGTGTTGTTCCGGATCCTGCAGGGGCTGTTCGGCGGACCGCTGATGCCGCTTTCGCAGACGCTCCTGTTGAAGGTCTTCCCCAAGAAGTACGCCGCCGCGGCGATGGGCTTGTGGGCCATGACCACGCTGGTGGCTCCAGTGCTCGGTCCGATCCTGGGTGGAATCCTGTGCGACAATGTCGGTTGGGCCTCGATCTTCTGGATCAACGTGCCCATCGCCCTGCTCTGCGGCTATGCCGCCGTGCGGCTGCTGCGCCGCCACGAAACCTCGCTGACCAAGGCCCGCGTCGATCTGGTCGGCCTGGGCCTGCTGGTGGTCTGGGTCGGCACCCTGCAGATCATGATCGACCTGGGCAAGGAGCACGACTGGTTCGAGTCGCCGCTGATCGTCGTCCTGGGATTGGTGGCCCTGATCGGCTTCGCCGCGTTCCTGATCTGGGAACTCACGGAAAAGAATCCGATCATCGACCTGCGCGTCTTCCGCCATCGCGGCTACAGCGCCAGCGTTGTGACCCTCAGCCTCGCCTTCGGAGCGTTCTTCGGCATCAACGTGCTCACCCCGCTCTGGCTCCAGCAGAACATGGGCTACACCGCGACCTGGGCGGGCTATGCCGCCGCCACGCTCGGGATCACGGCGGTGATGATGTCGCCGGTCGCCGCCGGGCTGACAGCCCGGGTCGACCCACGCCGGCTGGTGTTCATCGGCCTGGCCTGGATCGCCTTCATCACCCTGATGCGCAGCGGCGCCACGTCGCAGATAAATTTCTTCCAGATCTCGCACTGGATGCTGTTCCAGGGCCTCGGCCTGCCGCTGTTCTTCGTGGCGCTGTCCACCCTGGCCCTCTCCAGCGTCGAGCCCGAGGAGACCGCCAGCGCCGCCGGCCTGATGAACTTCTGCCGCACCCTCTCGGGCGCCTTCGCGACCTCGCTGGTGACCACCGCCTGGACCAACAACGCCAGCCGCAACCAGAGCGAATTGACCGGCGCGTTGAACGGCGGCCAGGCGACCATGGACCAGCTATCGGCCAACGGCCTCTCAACCGAGCAGGCGCGCGGCGTGGTCGACCAACTGGTCCAGGGGCAGAGCGTGATGCTGGCCACCAACCAGATCTTCCTGGCCATGGCCGTGCTGTTCGCAATCTCAGCTTGCGTGGTCTGGCTGGCGCCGCGCCCGACGCGGCTGGCGGACACGTCTGCGGTTCACTAGGGGCGCCCACCTCGCCGGGAGGGCGACGCCATCGATCCTGCAAAGGCCGCCCGGAAACCGGGCGGCCTTTCGCTATCCGAGGGGATCGGCTATGCAACGGCTGCAGGAGACGCATTCGGCCATGAGCCCGACCCGGTCCACGCCCGTCATGTTCGCCGCTGCGCCCTTGGCCGGCGGCGGCTTGCGTGCGCCTGCGATGATCAAAACTTCGATGATTATCACCCGCGATGCGGGGCGCCGGCGCACGTCCTAGGGACGCCGCCACGATCTGAGAAGGTCGACCGCCCCGCGCCCCAGGCCGCGGGGCTTTTTCATATGCGGCCGTCCCGGACACCCAAGAGGACCAGCATCATGACCATTCGCCTGATCGCCCGCGCCGCGCCAAGCCTTTCCATGAGCGCCGGCCGCTCCCGCTGGAGGCGCCTCCATGTCGCGGGTTGAAACGCCGCCAGAGGCGCTGCGCATCTTCGTCTTCGCCGCGCCGCATCCGCATGCCGCCCTGACCGCCATCGATGACGCGCTGGCCCGGGGCGCGGGCGAACTGGCGGCTTTGCGGCTCAAGCCGGTGGGCCGCATCGTGGAGGCCACCCTGACCATGCGCGGGCTCAGCGCCGCCGCCGCGGACCACATGTCCGACCGCCTGGCCGGACAGGTTGGCGTGCGCTCGCTACGCCTCGAACACCTGCAGGCGCGGCCATGACCGGAGAGGACCCGGCCTCCCGGTGAGCCGTTGGCCGGCCGTCACGTGCGGCAGCCGCGTGCGACCGTCCGGGCGATGATCTCCGCGAACTCGTCCCACAGCGGACGGACGAGTTCGTGGCCCATGCCGGGGTATATGTGCACCTCGGAGTTCCGCAGCGCGCGGCCCATGTCCAGGGCCGCGTCCACCCGGATGTGGCCATCGTCGCGGCCGTGGATGATGGCCGCGGGCACGTCCAGGCCCTCCAGCTCCGGCAGGTTGTCGCCCATCCTGGAGATGGCCGCATACTGGCGGACGTGACCGGCCGGCGAGTAGCCGCGGTCGAAGCTGAGCCCAGCCAGATGCTCGGCCCAGGCCTCGTCCCAGTCATAGGCCGGCGAACGGCTGATGCCTTCGTGTTCCAGCTGGGCGGCGATCGCCTCTTGCCGCGGCAGGCGCGGAGGGATGGCGCCGAAGTTCTGCGCCAGGGTCTGGGTGACCCGATACCGACCCTTGGCGGGGGCGGTGTAGATCAGGGTGAGCGAGCGCACGCGCCGCGGCTGCTCGATCGCCATCCGCTGGGCGATCATCCCGCCCATGGACTGGCCGGCCACGTGGGCGCGCTGTAGCCCGAGGGCGTCCAGCACGCGGAAGCCGTCACCGGCCATGTCCGACAACGAATAGCCCGCGTCGGCCAGGTCATCGCCGCCCATCTGCTGCGACAGCCCGACGTCGCGGTTGTCGAACACGATCACGAAGATTCCGCGCTCGACGATTCCACGCAGGAAGTCCTCCCGCCACCCCACCAGCTGGGCCGTGAAGCCCTCGACCATGATCAGCGGCGGATCGGCCGGATCGCCGCTGGTTTCGTAGTAGATGGTCGGGCCGCCCCCGGTCGTCGTCGGCATCATGCGCCTCCTGGTGTTTTCCCGACCGCGATCAGCGGACGCTCTTGATCAGCAGCACGAGCATGCCGCCGCCCAGCGCCATCACGCCGCCGAAGATGAACAGCTGCTCGTATCCGCCCAGTCCGATCAGCGCGGCCGCGATCACGGGCGCCAGGATCTGCGGCCCGGCGGTGGCCACCGCCAGGACCGCCATGTCACGACCCTCGGCGTTCTTGTCCGGCAGCACCAGGGACATGAGCGCCAGGTCGACGGCCATGTAGGTCCCGAAGAAGATCCCCCCGAGAATCTTGAAGATGAGGATTCCCGTCCACGTCGGTGAGAGCAGCGGGACCAGCATCGCCATGGCCAGGCCGATGGAGCAAAGGCCCACGAACAGCTTGCGGCGATTGAGCCGGTCGGCGGCCCAGCCGGCGACGATCACGCTGACGATCCAGACGCCGGTGTTGATGGTGCCCAGGATACTGACGGCCACCTTCGGATCGTGGCCGGGAAGGTTCTGCGCGCCGATGTGGTCCTGCAGGATGTAGTACATGTACCCGCTGATCGTGAACTGCGCGAAAAACATGAAGGCGCGCGAGACGAAGGCGAGGCTGAAGTCGCGGGAGCGGAAGCTGGCGAAGAACCCCGCCACGCGGCGAAGCCGATCCGTCGGGCCCAGGGGCGCATGTTCCGCGCGGGGAGGCGCCGCCCAATTGGCCGGTTCTCGCGCGAAGACCAGGAAGGCGGCGGTGGTGAGGACCACGAGGCCCGCCAGGACCGCGTAGCCCGCCTGCTGCGACACGCGGGCCGCGACGTTCACCCCGGTCATGATGCCCAGCGGCACGCCCAGGCCGAGCACCGACGACGCCACGCCGCGAAGCCGCTCCGGCACCCGGTCGGGCAGCACCGCCGTCAACGCCGCCTGATAGAAGTTCATGGTGAACCAGAGCAGGCAGTAGCCGATGGCGATCGCGGTCAGCGAGTCCAGCCGACCCATCGCCACCAGCAGGCCCGCCGACACCGCCCCGGTGAGCGCGAGCCATGGGGCCCTGCGCCCCCACCGCCCGCGCGTGCGGTCCGACAGCGCGCCGCCGCTCAGCAGGCCCAGCACCGCGGTGACCGAGGACAAGGCGGTGAGCAGGGCCAGGTTGGCGACCTTCTGCGCCGGATCGAGGGCCGCCACCTGCGCCGGGATCAGGATCTGCTGGATACCCTGGAATGTCGCGTACATCGCGACGGCGGGCGGCAGGAGGAAGCTCAGCAGGCGCCGCTTGCCGATCGGGTCGGCGGCGTCGGCCGGCGCGCTTCCCTGCGCTTTCTGTGCGTCCGCGATCGAGCTCATCAACCCTCGCAGCTATCCAATCCGGTTCGAACGTCAGAAGCGCCGCGTGACGGTGACGCCGTATTCGCGCGGATCGGAGAGTTCCTGCAGGGTGCCGGTCCCCACGCCCACCTTGGTCAGGTCGTTCGTCCAGAGGCGGTACACGTTATCGGTCAGGTTCCGCACGTAGAACACCGCTTCCCAATCGTCGTTCGTCGGCTGGAACGTGACGGTGGCGTTGACCAGCTCGACCGGCTTCTCCGTCGATCGTGGAGACGCCGGCAGGCCGGAGCCGTAGCGGAAGGAGTCGATCCGGAAATAGACCGTGTCGCGATAGGTGTAGTCCACCCGCGGGGTGATCGAACCGAACGACGTCTCGAAGCGGTACTCGGCCGAGACGGCGGCCGTCCACTCCGGCACATTGGGCACCACGCTGTTTTCGCTCAGGCCGGTGGCGGCGGTGGCGGAGGCGTCGACGTCCTTGAAGCGTGCGTGGGTGTAGCCGACGCTCGCCTCCACCCGCAGGGCCCGGGTCACCAGCGCCGTGAGTTCCGCCTCGCCGCCGTAGATGACCGCCGATGCGGCATTGGTCACGAGAGGCGCGAAGACCGGCAGGCCGCCGCTGACCATGCAGTTGCCCGCGGCGTCGCGGGCACAGGTCAGCACCGTCTGCTGCAGGTCCTTGTAGTCGGTGTAGTAGCCGGTGGCGTTGAGCCGCACGCGGCGGTCCAGGAAGTCGGCCTTGAACCCGGCCTCGTAGCTGGTGGTGTATTCCGGATCGTAGGCCGCCGTGCCGGTCAGGGCCGAGGCGCGGCCGTTGTAGCCGCCCGACCGGAACCCGCGCGCGGCGTTGGCGAACAGCAGGAGATCGTCGGTCACCTGGTAGTCGAGACCGATGCGCGGCGTCACCGGGCTCCAGGAATCGTCGCGCTTGGTGAATGCCGGCGACGCCGGGATGTTCAGCGCGTTCGGATAGTTGGTCGGATCGCTCCTGAGGATGAAGGCCGGGTTCAGGCCGGGCTTCAACGCCGCGATGGACGTGAGTTGCACGAACTTCGCGGTCCACTCCTTCTTCTCCTTGGTGAACCGCACGCCGCCGGAGACCCGCAGCTTGTCGGTCAGGCCATAGGACAGGTTGGCGAAGGCGGCGTAGGAGTTGGTGGTCTGGTCGTTGAAGTTCACCGTGCCGAGGTTCAGTTCCTTGTAGCGGTTGACCATCTCGTTGGTCGTGCCGTCCTCGGTGAAATAGTAGAGGCCGGCCACATAGTTGAGCCGCCCGTCGAACATCGAGCCGTCGGCCCGGAACTCCTGGCTGAACCAGTTCGCCTTGGACAGGCTCCACACGGTGGTCGGCGCGCCGCGGTGCGCGTAGGTGCTCTCCTGCGACGGGTGGTTCACGTCCCGATAGGCCGTGATCGAGTGCAGCGTCGCGTCTCCCAGCGTCCACTGGGCGTGCATGGACAGTCCGCGCGCCGTGATCGGCGCGTCTGTCGGCGCGTCGCCGTCCGTCGCGTACCGCGACGCCGGCTGGGCGCCTGGATCCGACAGGGTGAAGGGTACCCCGGTCAGGCCGGGGAAGTTGACCGGATCGTTCAGCCGCTGGTTCCACGCGGCGATCGCTCCCACGATCTGATAGTCCACCAGCTGGTGCGGCCGAACGTGGGAGTAGCCCTTGGTGATGTCGCCGATCACGTCCACGATCAGGCCGCTGGTCGGCGTCCAGCGCAGGTAGCCGCGCCCGGCCACCTTGTTGATGTCGCCATAGCAAGCGTTGTCCCAGGCCCGACGCGTCAGGCAGTCGCGGTGCTTGCCGAGGCCGCTGATCTTCAACGTCAACGTGTCGCTGATCGGAATGCTGGCGGTGGCCGCCAGTTCGACGCGACCGAGATTGCCGTAGGTCAGAGCAACCTTGCCGCCGCCCTCCGGATCCGGAGCCTTGCTGATCACGTTGATCGCACCGCCGGAGGTGTTCTTGCCGAACAGCGTTCCCTGCGGTCCGCGCAGGACCTCGATACGCTCGAGGTCCACCAGGTCCATGATCCCGCCCTGGGGCCGCGAATAGTAGACTCCGTCCACATAGAGCCCCACCCCCTGGTCGGAGGTGGCGAACGCGTCGGACTGGCCGACCCCGCGGATGTAGATGGCCGACTGCTCCGGACTCTGAGAGCCGATGTTGGAGAAATAGACGTTGGGGGTGAAGCGGGCGATGTCGCGCAGGTCGCCCATCGCGCGCTTGTCGAGCTGGTCTCCCGACAGGGCGGTCACCGCGACCGGGACCTCCTGCAGGTTCTCCGCCAGGCGACGGGCCGTGACCACCACTTCCTCGATGACCGGGCCGCCTGAGGCTGCCTGCGCGGCGGCGGTCTGGCACATGCCCCCGAGCGCAACGGTCGACGCGCCAATGAACAGCGCAATGCGGCGATAGCCCATCCTAAGACCCTCCCCTTTTTGTTCATCCGCAGGTGCGCCGGTGACCGCCACATGCCTATGAAAGTATTTTTCTGGGAATGATATAGAATGCTCGTTTCATTCCATGTCAACCTGGCATGAATAGTCCATCCGATGGCGGGGGGACGCCAGCAAGCGCGCGTCGCCAAACTTGTGTAATGTCTGTTCCAACTTTGGAATGAGAGTCGGAAGCCGCGATGCCGCCCCAGACCCCAGACGATCTGCGAGCCGCCATCCTGGAGCGCTACGATGGGCTGAGCCGGGTATTGCAGCAGATCGCGCGGTACGTGCTGGAAGATCCCAACACCGTCGCCCTGGAAACGCTGTCGGTGATCGCCGAGCGTTGCGGCGCCCCGCCGTCGGGGATCGTGCGCTTCGCCAAGACCATGGGCTTCGACGGCGCCAGCTCGATGCAGCGTATGCTCCGGGACGGGCTCCTGGCCGACAATGTGGCCATCAGTTACGGCGAACGCATCCGCGCCTTCAACGCCGCGATCGGACAGCAGGAGGTCGGGCCGTCCGACATGCTGCTGGAGTTCGTCGAGGGAAACACCCTGGCCCTGCGGCGCCTCGTCGAGACCATTCCGCCGGCCGAGCTGGCGCGGGCGGTGGACGAGATGCGCGCCGCCAACACGATCTTCGTGGCGGGGTTCCGGCGGGCTTTCCCGATTGCGTCCTACCTCGCCTATTCCCTGCAGCAGGCCAACAAGCGGACGATCTTCGTCGACGGCGTGGGCGGCCTTGCCCGCCCGCAGGTGCAAACCATGGGCGAGGGCGATCTCCTGGTCGCGATCAGCTTCGCGCCCTACGCCGCAGAGACTCTGGAGATCGCGGACATCGCGAGCGAGCATCGCGCCCACATCCTGGCGATCAGCGACAGCCCGGTCAGCCCGCTGGCCAAGCGGGCCTCGCTCACACTCGCCGTCCACGACGCCGAGGTGCGGGGCTTCCGCTCGCTCGCCGCTTCCATGTGCCTCGCGCAGACGCTGGTCATCGCCTACGCCTTCGAGACCGAAGGCACGGGATCGTCGCCGCGCCGGGTCTGATGCCCCATCCTTCTGAAATGATAATTGCTATGTATATCTCAATGAAATAGTCGTTACATCACAACCTCGCATTGAAGCCAGGGCGGAAGATGGGCGGAGACACCAGGGACAAGCAGCTGGACCTGATCACCGTGGGGCGTTCCAGCGTGGACCTCTACGGCGAGCAGGTGGGCGGGCGGCTGGAAGACGTGGGCTCCTTCGCCAAGTACGTCGGCGGAAGCCCGACCAACACCGCCGTCGGGGCGGCGAAACTGGGCCTCAAGGCTGCGCTCCTGACCCGGGTCGGAAACGATCACTTCGGCCGCTTCATCCGCGAAGAGCTGGTTCGTTGCGGGGTGGACGTGTCCGGCGTCCTGACCGACGAGCGCCGGCTCACCGCCCTCGCCGTGCTCGGCATCCGCGACCAGGAGCGGTTCCCCCTGATCTTCTACCGCGAGAACTGCGCGGACATGGCGCTCTGCGCCGACGACGTCGATCCGGGGTTCATCGCCAGCGCCGCGGCCGTGTTGATCAACGGCACCCACCTCTCCCAGCCGGGCGTGTTCGAGGCCAGCCGCCGGGCGGCGGCGCTGGCGCGCGAGAGCGGCGGCCGGGTCATCTTCGACATCGACTATCGGCCGGTGCTCTGGGGCCTGACAGCGCCCGACGCCGGCGAGAACCGCTTCGTGCCCAGCCCGCAGGTAACCGCCCGACTGCAGGAAGTCGCGCCCCTGTGCGACCTGATCGTCGGCACCGAGGAGGAATTCCACATCCTGGGCGGCGTCGACGATACGCCCGCCGCGCTCCGAGCGGTGCGCGACCTCACCGCCGCGACCCTGGTTTGCAAGCGCGGCCCGCTGGGATGCCTGGCGTTCACCGACGACATCGGACCCGCACTCGAAGGAGGCGTGGCCGGGCCCGGCTTTGCCGTCGATGTGTTCAATGTGCTGGGCGCGGGCGACGCCTTCATGAGCGGCTTCCTCAGGGGCTGGCTGCGCAACCAGCCCCTGGAAACCTGCTGCGCCTACGCCAATGCCTGCGGCGCGATCGTGGTCTCTCGCCACGGCTGCGCGCCGGCCATGCCGACCTGGCCCGAGATCGAGGCGTTCCTTGCCGGCCCCCGGCGAGAGCGTTTGCGGGACGATGCGGACCTGGAGCATATCCACTGGGCGACCACCCGGACGCCGCGACCGCGGGAGCTGATGGTGCTGGCCATGGACCATCGCAGCCAGTTCGACGACCTCGCCTCCGATCTCGGCGTCGAGCCCGCGGCGGTGGAAGGCTTCAAGGCGCTGTGCCTGGACGCCGTGGACCGCGTGGCGCGAGGCGATGCGCGCTTTGGCATCCTGCTCGACGGCCGGTTCGGCATGCGCGGGCTGGAGCGTGCGGCCGAGCACCCCTACTGGATCGGTCGTCCCATCGAGCATCCGGGCTCGCGCCCGCTCGCCTTCGAGGGCCTCGCCGACGTGGGCTCGACCCTGAAGTCCTGGCCGCTGAACCACGTGGTGAAGTGCCTGGTCCACTACCATCCGGACGATCCCACCGCGTTACGGCGCGAGCAGGAGGAACAGGTGCTGCGGCTGTTCAGCGCCTGCCGCGAGACCCGCCACGAGCTGCTGCTGGAGATCATCGCGTCGAAGAGCGGCCCGGTAAGGTCCGGCACCATCGCCCAGGTCGTCGAGCGGTTCTACGATCTCGGCGTCCGCCCGGACTGGTGGAAGCTGGAGCCCATGGAAGACCGGCAAGCGTGGTCCGCCGTTCAGGAGACGATCACGCGACGCGATCCGCTTTGCCGCGGCGTCGTCCTGCTCGGCCTGTCCGCGTCGCACGAAAGCCTTCTGGCCTCGTTCGAAATCGCCGCGCCCTACGACATCGTCCGTGGGTTCGCCGTGGGGCGGACCATCTTCGCGGAGCCGGCGCGTCGCTGGCTGTCCGGCGAGATCGACGACGCCGCGGCCGCTGAAGCGCTCGCCGCGAACTTCCGCGTCCTGGTCGACGGCTGGCGGACGGCAAAGGCTGCCGCCCGCGCCCGCTCGGCGGCCGAGTAGGAGCCGCGCGCATGTCAAACCTGCGCCTCACTTCGGCCCAGGCCCTGGTCCGCTACCTGGCCAGTCAGTTCGTCGATCATGGCGAGGGTCCGGTGCGCTATTTCGCCGGGGTCTGGGCGATCTTCGGCCACGGCAACGTCGCCGGTCTCGGCGAGGCGCTGCAAGGGGCGCAGGCCGAGCTCCCGACCTTCCGGGCGCACAATGAACAGGCCATGGCGCATGCGGCGGTCGCCTTCGCCAAGGCCTCGCGTCGGCGGCGCGCGATGGCCTGCACCACCTCCATCGGGCCGGGCGCCCTGAACATGGTCACCGCGGCCGGCGTCGCCCATGTGAACCGGCTGCCGGTGCTTTTCCTGCCGGGGGACGTCTTCGCGAGCCGCGGACCCGATCCGGTCCTGCAGCAGGTCGAGGATTTCACCGACGGGACCGTGACCGCCAACGACTGCTTCCGGCCGGTGTCGCGCTATTTCGATCGCATCCAGCGGCCGGAGCAGCTGATCGACGCCCTGCCCCGCGCGATGACGACCCTGCTGGACCCCGGCGCTTGCGGTCCCGTCACGCTCGCCCTGTGCCAGGACACCCAGACCGAGGCATGGGACTTCCCGGCCCGCCTGTTCGAGCCGCGGACGTGGCGAGTGCGGCGCGCACCACCGGACGCGCGAGACCTGGCCGACGTGGTCGATCTGCTCCGCCATGCACGCAAGCCGTTGATCGTGGCGGGCGGCGGCGTGCTGTATTCCGGCGCCGAGACCGCGCTGGACCGGTTTGCCCGGACGACGGGCATACCTGTGGCCGAGACCCAGGCGGGGCGGGGAGTCCTCAGATGGGACCATCCGCAGTCGCTCGGGGCGATCGGCGTCACGGGGACCAGCGCCGCCAATGCCGCGGCGGAGGCCGCCGACCTCATCGTGGCGCTGGGTACGCGGCTGCAGGACTTCACCACCGCCTCGCGCACCCTGTTCTCGCGCGACGCCCGCCTGGTGCAGGTCAACGTCGCGCCTTACGACGCCGTCAAGCACGACGCCCTCCCCGTCGTAGGCGATGTCGGCGAGGTGCTCGCGGGCCTGCAAGCCGCGCTCGGCGGTCACCGCGTCTCCGTCGCCTGGGAACAAGCGGCTGTCGCCGGCCGCGCGGCGTGGGACGAGGCCTGGGCCGCCGCCACCGGGCCGGGAATCGATGGCGCCCCTCCCTCCGACGCGCAGGTCGTGGGCGCGATCTCGCGCTGGGCGCGCCCTGAGACGGTGGTGGTCTGCGCCGCCGGGGGTCTCCCCGGAGAGCTCCACAAGCTGTGGCGGCCGGCTGGGCCGGGCGGCTACCACGTCGAATACGGCTTCTCCTGCATGGGCTACGAGATCGCGGGCGGGCTCGGCGTGAAGATGGCCGATCCCGCCAGGGAAGTGGTCGTGACCGTCGGCGACGGCAGCTACCTGATGATGAATTCGGAGATCGCCACCTCGGTGATGCTGGGGCTGAAGCTCGTCATCGTCGTCCTGGACAATCGCGGCTTCGGATGCATCGACCGCCTGCAGCAGGCGACGGGCGGGGTTCCGTTCAACAACCTGCTGGCCGACACCCGCCACGAGACGCTGCCCGAAATCGACTTCGCGGCCCACGCCGCCAGCCTCGGCGCCATCGCCGAGAAGGTCGAGACCCTCGAGGCGCTGTCCGCAGCGCTCGATCGCGCCCGCGGCTCCGCCCGCACCCACGTCATCGTCATCGACACCGACCCTGCGGCCACGACGGAGGCTGGAGGCGCCTGGTGGGACGTGGCGGTGCCCGAAGTCTCGGGCCGCGAGCAGGTCCGCGCCGCCCGATCGGAATACCAAGGCCGCCGCAACGCCCGCGAGAAGTGAACCCATGACAATACGCTTCGGGGTCAGCCCCATCGCCTGGATCAACGACGACATGCCGGAGCTCGGCGGCGACACGCCGGTGGAGACGGTGCTGCGGGACGCCCAGGCGCTGGGCTTCGAAGGGATCGAACTCGGCGGCAAATTCTCACGCGAGCCGGAGGAACTGTCGCGCCAGTTGGCCGGCCACGGCCTCGCGCTCATCGGCGGCTGGTGGTCAAGCGCCCTGCTCGAGCGCTCGGCGACCGCGGAGATCGCTGCGCTGCAAGACCATCTGGCGCTCCTCAAGGCGCTTGGCAGCGAGGTCTTCATCATCGCCGAGTGCAGCAATGCGATCCACGGGGATCGAAGCCGGCCGATCACCGACTCACCGCGGCTCAAGCCGGAGCAATGGCGGGTGCTGGGATTTCGACTGAACGGGCTTGCCCAGTATCTCGAACGCGAAGGCTTCCGCCTCGCCTACCATTTCCACCTGGGCACCGCCGTCGAGCGCCAGGAGGATGTCGAGCAGTTCATCGCCCATACCGATGAGCGGGTGGGCTTCGTCGTCGATACGGGTCACGCCGCCCTCGGTGGCGTGGACGCCGAGCGTCTGATCCGCAGCCATCCGCAACGGGTCGCGCACGTCCATACGAAGGACGTGCGCCAGCCGGTGTTCGACGCCGTTCGCAAAGAAGGCCGCAGCTTCCTCGACGGTGTGTTGGCGGGCATGTTCACCGCGCCGGGCGACGGTGACCTCTCATTCGGCGGCCTGATGCGCGCCTTGCACGACATCGACTACAGCGGCTGGATCGTGATCGAGGCCGAGCAGGATCCGACCGTGGCCGATCCGCGGACCTATAGCCGCCTTGGCCTGGAGACCTTGAAGCGGGAAGCGGCTGACGCCGGCCTCCTCGCAGCGGTCGGAGCCGCGTGACGCCGTGAGCCGTCTACGCGTTCGCCCCACCCTGCCCGATCCGGAAGGCCGGATCCTGGCGATCACGCCCCAGAGCGCCGGGTGGAGCTACGTGGGCTTCGAGGTGCGCCGGCTGCGAGCCGGGCAGACGAGTTCGTTCGCCTCGCCGGACCGGGAGGCCTGCATCCTCGTACTGACCGGCGTCGCCGACGTGATCGTGCGGGGCGACCGGTTCGAGCGCCTCGGCGGACGAAACACGGTCTTCGAGGACAAGGCGCCGGGGGCCGTCTACGCACCCGCGGGCCACGAGGTGAGCATCACCGCGACGACCGACGCCGAGATCGCGCTATGCACCGCGCCCGCCCCCAGCACCGGGACCGCGCGCAGCATCGCGGCGGAGCGCATGACGCTGGAGGTCCGCGGCCAGGGTACGAACCAGCGGTTTGTCCGCAACATCCTCCCCGAGACGGAGCCCGCCCACAGCCTGCTGATCACCGAGGTGATCACGCCCGGCGGCCACTGGTCCAGCTATCCGCCGCACAAGCACGATGCGGATATGCCGCCGACGGAAACCCAGTTGGAAGAGACTTACTACCATCGGCTCAACCCGCCGCAGGGCTTCGCTTTCCAACGCGTCTACACCGACGACCGCAGCCTGGACGAAACCGTGTGCGTCGAAGACGGCGACGTGGTGCTTGTCCCGCGCGGGTACCATCCGGTCGGCGCGCCGCATGGCTACGACCTCTACTACCTGAACGTCATGGCAGGTCCCCGGCGGACCTGGATCTTCCGCAATGATCCGGCCCATGCCTGGATCGCCGCCGCGCGCTGACCCGGCGCCTGCCCGGGCTCAGAGAGCGACGGGCGCGCCCGCGGCGTGCGACCGGCCGGCGGCCTCAGCCAGTTCCAGCGCCAGCAAGCCATCCGAGAAGCCGATGAGGGGATCTGCCCCCTTAAGCACGGCGGCGAAGTGATCCATCTCCAGCCGGTACGCCTCGGCGTAGCGGTCGAGGAAGAAGTTCTGGAACGACGCGCTCGCCGCCCCGGCCTCGCTCCAGGTCTCCACGGTGCTGCTCAGCATGTTGTCGGCCCTGACCATGCCTCCCGACCCGAAGGCCTCGATCCGCTGGTCGTAGCCGTAGCCGCTCCGGCGGCTATTGCTGATCACGCATAGCCGTCCCGAGGCGGTCCGCAGGAGCGTCTTGGCCGTGTCGACATCGCCGGCTTGCCCGATCCCGGGGTCGATGAGGCAGGCCGCCATGGCGAAGATCTCCACGGGCGGCTCCGGAAGCAGCCACCGCGCCATATCGAAGTCGTGGATCGCCATGTCCTTGAACAGGCCGCCACTTCCCGCGACATAGCTCACCGGCGGCGGGGCCGGATCGTGGCTGATGATGTGCAAGGTCTCGAGCGCGCCGACCTGGCCGGAGGCCAACTTGGCCTGCAACGCGCGGAAGTTCGGATCGAACCTGCGGTTGAATCCCAGGAACAGGCGGGCTGCGGAAAGCGTGTCGGCCGCCGCCTTCACGCGGTGGAGATCCAGATCCAACGGCTTCTCGCAGAAGATCGCCTTGCCGGCGCTCGCCGCGGCGAGGCACTGGTCCAGGTGCTGGTCCGTGGAACTCGCCACGATCACCCCGGCCACCGCCGGATCCTCCAGCGCCCGCTGAAGATCGACCACGGCGGCGCCATGCCGGCGCGCAAGGTCTTCCGCAGCGCTCGCAACAGGATCGACGACATATTTCAGCGAGAGATCGGGGTGAGCCGCCGCGTTGGCGGCGTGGATCCGGCCGATCCGTCCGGCTCCGATCAATACCAGCTCGAACATCGGATCTCCTCCCAGCGCAGCGTCGCGCCGATCCGCACCGATCGCCGCGTTCAGCCTGGATATGGAATGTATCTTCTCCAATCAATAAAAATGGAATTGCCGCGCCGCATCGGGCGGAAGAAACTCTCGCCCGCTACGCCCCCGCGCCCAGACCTTCTCGCGCCCCGGCAGCGCCCCGCGCGCCACCCCCCGGCGCGGCAGGCGCGCGACCGGCCAGAGGGGCTAGGAATGAAAAAGGGCCGCGGAAATCCGCAGCCCCGTCATGCCTCGCGATGGTACCGCCCACCCGGATCGAACGGGTGACCTCCAGAGCCACAATCTGGCGCTCTAACCAACTGAGCTAGGGCGGCGCATCGCGAGCCGGCTTTCTAGTCGTGCGCGGCGGTCCGATCAAGCGGCGCGATCACGGCTGGAGCTGCGGCGTGCGTCGCGCAAGAAAAAGCCCCGGTCGCAGGGAGCGACCGGGGCCGATTTCTCTTGGTCCGACCCTGAGGCCGAGCCTCGAAGGCCGAGCCTCGAAGGCCTAGCCTTTCGGCAGGGAGAAGCGGATCGGGATCCGAACCGTGCCCCCATCGACGGGCTGGCCGTCCCTGGTCTGCGGCCGCATCTTGAAGAGCTTTGACATCTTCATGGCGGCGTCGCCGAAGCCCATGTCGCCCGGATCCTCGGAAACGATGGAACAGCTTTCGAGAGTGCCGCGGGCGTTCACCTGACAGCTCAAGGTCGCGCGGCCCTCAACCTCCATCCGCGACGCACGGTCGGGATAGTAGCGGTTGATGTCGTCACCGGTCGGACGGCGAAGCCAGTCCGGATTGGTGATGACCGAGGGACGCGGCGGCTCAGGCGGCGGCGCGGCGGGGGGCCGAGGCTCTTCGATCCGACGTTCCACCGGGGGAACCGGCAGCGGCGGGATCGAAGGCATGTCTGGCGCCGCGACGGGCGGCC
>DASVNS010000306.1:0-2068 GCA_036383735.1 Phenylobacterium sp.
CTGCCCTGCCTGACCCTCGTGCCCGACACCCCGGTCTGGCGCTACGGCGTCAGCGGGTCGACGATGCCGTGGTACCGATCGGTCCGCCTGTTCCGCCAGGCGCAGCGGGACGCGTGGGAGCCGGTGGTCGCCGAGGCCGCCGCCGCTCTGCGCGATCGGTTGAGCTCGCGCGGTTAGCCGCCCTTGCCTTGCGGATAAACGGCGCCGTGTGCGTGCGGCCGCGTCGGATCCTGGCGGACGGCCCTGCAATACGTTCGCCGCAATTGGCGCGCGGATATGGGGTGGAGGAGACCTTCGCATGCGTGTCCGTCTTGCCCTTCTCGCCGCCCTGATCGCGGGGCCGGCCCTGGCCGCCGGGACCGACGCACCGGTCGCCACCGCGCCCGCGAGCGCTCCTACGCCGAGCACGGCCGAGCAGATCGACACCTTCGTCAAGACCTCCCCCGCCCGCGAGCTTCGTCCCGACGAGGCGGTGGATGGGGTGGTTTCCACCACCGACCGCCAGCCGCATGGCGAGATCGGCGTCGGCGTGGGCACGAACGGCTACCGCAGCGTCTATGCGCGGACAGAGATGCCGCTGGGCGCAAACGGCCGCCTCGCCCTGGCCTTCGAGGACAGCCGCCTGGATGGGGGCGGCCGTGGGCGCGGAGCCTATGGGCGCGGCTTTGGCGCCTCCCTTTCGCTCGCCTCCCCGGATCGGCAGCGCTGTGACGTGGAAGCCATGACGCCTTCCCGCCCCCTCGACAGGCTGGGCGGCCCTCATGGCCGCTGCGGGGCCCCGCCGTCCGACTGGTGACACCCTTCCCCGGCGGCGACGAAGGCCGCGCGGCCTGGATTGTTCTTGTCGGCGGGAAGGGAAACGCGGGTCGCGCGTTTCCTTCGCAGGCAGACGTGGCGCAATGTACGTCCGCCGATCCCATCGACCCGATCCGGATACTGCGTTGAGCGACCAGCCCCTGCCGCCCCCTGCCGCCTCTGCCCTCGACCTCATCGGCCGTACGCCGATGCTGGAGCTGACCGGTTTCGACACCGGTCCCTGCCGCCTGTTCGTGAAGCTGGAAAGCGCCAATCCCGGCGGCTCCATCAAGGACCGCATCGCGCGCTCCATGATCGAGGCGGCCGAGCAGGACGGGTCGCTGAAGCCCGGCGGGACCATCGTCGAGGCGACCGCGGGCAACACCGGCCTGGGCCTGGCGCAGGTCGGCCTGCTCAAGGGCTACAAACTGTTGCTGATCGTCCCCGATAAGATGGCGCGGGAGAAGATCCAGCACCTGCGCGCCATGGGCGTCGACGTGCGCATCACCCGCTCCGACGTCGGCAAGGGCCACCCCGAATACTACCAGGACATGGCGTCGGCGATCGCCGCCACGCTGAGCAACGCCGTCTACATCAACCAGTTCTCGAACCCGGCGAACCCCAAGGCCCACGAGACCACCACCGGGCCTGAGATCCTGGAACAGATGGCCGGCGACGTGGACGCGATCGTGGTCGGCGTCGGCTCGGGCGGCACCCTGACCGGCCTGGGGCGCTTCTTCGCCAAGGCCTCGCCGAAGACCCGGATGGTGCTGGCCGACCCGGTGGGTTCCATCCTGGCGCCGCTGGTCGAGCGTGGCGAGACCATCGAGCCTGGGTCCTGGGTGGTCGAGGGGATCGGCGAGGATTTCGTGCCCGACAACTGCGACCTGGACTTCGTGAGCAAGGCCTACGAGATCCCCGACGCCGAGAGCATCGCCACCGCCCGGATGCTGCTGACCCGGGCGGGAATCCTGGGCGGCTCGTCGTCGGGCACGCTGTTGGCCGGCGCCCTACGCTACTGCCGCGAACAGACCGAGGCGAAGCGGGTGGTGACCCTGGTTTGCGACACCGGCTCGCGCTACCTCTCCAAGGTCTACAACGACAGCTGGGTGGCCGAGCAGGGCCTGGCCGACCGCGCGCTGCATGGCGATCTGCGCGACCTGATCGCGCGCACGCCGGGCGACGCCGTGACCGTCGGGCCGGACGACACCCTGCTCACCGCCTACAACCGCATGCGCCAGACCGACGTCAGCCAGCTGCCGGTGATCGACGA
>DASVNS010000307.1:0-3894 GCA_036383735.1 Phenylobacterium sp.
TGGACGAGCCGTTCGGCGCCCTCGACCCGCTGACGCGCGATGCGCTCGGCGCCGACTACCGCGCTCTGCACGAACGGTTGGGGCTGACCACCGTCATGGTCACCCACGACATGGCCGAGGCGGTGCTGCTGGCCGACCGGATCGTGGTGCTGAAGGCGGGGCGGATCCTTGCGGACGGTTCGCCGGCCGATCTGCTCGCCGGCAGCCGGGATCCCGACGTGCGCGCGTTGCTGGAAGCTCCGAAACGCCAGGCCGAACGCCTGCGCGAACGGCTGGGCGCATGAGCCCGCGCGTGGCCGCCGCCTTCGCCCTGCTGCCCGAGTACCTGGGCTGGCACGTGCTGCTCAGCCTCAGCGCGCTCGTCCTCGGACTGGCGATCAGCCTGCCGCTGGCGGTGGCCGCGTCCCGCAGCCCGCGCCTGCGCTGGCCGGTGCTGGCGGTCGCGAGCCTGATCCAGACGATCCCCAGCCTGGCCCTGCTGGCGCTGTTCTATCCGCTGCTATTGGCGCTCTCGGCCCTGTCCAAGGCGACGCTCGGCCAAGGCTTCTCGGCGCTCGGCTTCCTGCCGTCGCTGCTGGCGCTGACGCTCTATTCGGTGCTGCCCATCCTGCGGAACGGCGTGGCGGGGATCACGGGCGTCGATCCGGCGATCTCGGAGGCGGCCGACGGGGTCGGCATGACGCCGCGCCAGAAACTGCTGCAGGTCGAACTGCCGCTGGCCGCGCCGGTGATCATGGCCGGGGTGCGCACCGCGGCGGTCTGGACCATCGGGGCGGCCACGCTCTCGACGCCGGTCGGCCAGACCAGCCTGGGCAACTACATCTTCGCCGGGCTGCAGACCGAGAACTGGGTGTTCGTCCTGTTCGGCTGCGCGGCCTCGGCGGGACTGGCCCTGGCCGCCGACCAACTGCTGGGACTGGTGGAGACCGGCGCCCGCACGCGGCGCACAGGGGTGGTGCTCGCGGGCCTGGCGGGGCTGGCGATCGGCGCCGCAGCCGCCCTGGCGCCCTTGGCGACCTTCGGCCAGTCCGCCGCCTACACGGTGGGGGCGAAGAACTTCTCGGAGCAGTACATCCTGGCCGAGCTGATGGCCTCGCGCCTCGAACGGACCGGAGCCGCGGTGTCGCGCAAAGAAGACCTGGGGTCCGCGGTGGCCTATCGCGCGCTCGCGGCCGGCGAGATCGACGTCTACGTCGACTATTCGGGAACCCTGTGGACCAACGTGCTGGGACGCACGGACAACCCGGGCCGCAAGGCGGTGCTGGACCGGCTCACCACCGAACTGAAGCGCCGCGACGGCGTGCTGGTGCTGGGCTCGCTGGGCTTCGAGAACGCCTACGCCTTCGTCATGCGTCCCGACCGCGCGCAGGCGCTGGGCGTCGCCAGCCTGGCCGACCTGGCGCGCGAGGCGCCTCGACTGACGCTGGGTTCGGACCTGGAGTTCCTGTCGCGGCCGGAATGGAACGCCGTCGACGCCGCCTACGGATTCCACTTCCGGTCCGAGCGATCCTTCCAGCCGACCTTCATGTACCGGGCTCTGGGGGCGGGGGACGCCGACGTGATCAGCGCCTTCTCGTCCGATGGCCGGATCGCGGCCGACCGGCTGGTGGTGCTCGCCGATCCCAAGGGCGCCATCCCGCCCTATGACGCGGTCATCCTGGTCTCGCCCAGGGCGTCGGCCGATCGACGGCTGATCGCGGCGCTGCGTCCCCTGGTCGGCGCGGTTCCCGTGGAGGCGATGCGCGCGGCGAACTACAGCGTCGATCGCGACGCCGGCAAGGTCACGCCCGCCGAAGCGGCGCGGGCGCTGGAGCAGGCGATCGCGGCGAACTGACGCGCCGCGGGCGGCCATTGGTTAACGATCCTAGCCCTTTATTAACCATGACGGGCCAGATTGAGCCGTCGGCGGGAGGTTCCGTCCGACCAGCTTTCCCGTGAGGTCCCTCATGAACGGCGCCGAGGTTCTGGACGTCGGGCGCGACGCCATCTGGCTGACCATACAGCTCTGCGCGCCGGTCATGATGGTCGGCCTCGTCGTGGGCGTGGGCATCGGCCTCTTCCAGGCGCTCACCCAGATCCAGGAACAGACCCTGATCTATGCGCCGAAGATCGTGGCGATCTTCGTCTCGCTGCTCATCTTCCTGCCGATGATGGGCGCGCTGATGAGCGGCTTCATGCGGAATATCGCGGCCCGCATCGCGGGCATGTAGCGGGGAGCGCCCGGGCCGTGGAGTCCTACGCGACAGCCCAACAGGTCTTTGCCTCCGGCCTCGTCTTCGCACGGGTCGCCGCGGTGATGATGCTGTTGCCGGGGCTAGGCGAGACCCTGGTGCCGCCGCGCATCCGGCTCTCGTTCGCGCTTGCCTTCACCTTGATGATCTTCCCGCTGATCAGCCGCTCGGTCCCCCCGATCCCGGCGGGCGCGGGCGACCTGGGGCTGGCGGTGATCAAGGAGGTCCTGATCGGCCTGCTGATCGGCGGCATCCTGCGCCTGTTCATGGTCTCGCTGGCGTCGGCCGGCGAGATCGTCTCGATGGCCACCACCCTGTCGTTCTCGCAGACCGCCAATCCCATGCAGGCCCAGCCGTCGACCTCCCTGGGCACCTTCCTCGGGATGATCGGCATCGTGCTGATCTTCACGACGAACCTCCACCACCTGTTCATCGGCGCGATCGTCGACTCGTTCGAGCTGTTCCCCTTCACGCGCGATATCCCCGTCGCCGATGCGGCCGAGCTGGCGGTGCAGACCATGAGCCGGTCCTTCGCGCTGGGCCTGCAGCTGGCGGCGCCGGTGGTCGTCTTCTCGCTGGTCCTCAACGTCGCCACAGGCCTGGTGGGGCGGGTCATGCCGCAGTTGCAGGTGTTCTTCGTCGCCACACCGCTGATGGTGGTCGGCGGGCTCTCGATCTTCGCCCTCAGCCTGGGCGTGATCGGCATCGTCTGGATCGACCATTTCCGTGAGCTGACCGGGACGTTCGTGAGCCCATGAGCGAGGGACCGGACCGCGAGTCAAAGACAGAAGACGCGACACCCCAGAGGCTTGAGAAGGCCAAGGCGCAGGGCGATGGGGTCAAGACCCCGGATCTCGGGCCGTTCGCCGTGCTGGCCGCCGTCTCGGGGGTTCTGATCATGGGCGGCGGCTGGCTGGCGAACTACATGGTCGCCCGCCTGACGCCGTTCTTCGCTCACCCGGACGCCATGCTGGTGGAGGGCCATGGCGGCGTCACCATCATGCGCTACGCGATGCTGGCCGGCGCGCCGGGCCTGCTGATGGTGATGCTGGCGGCCGCGGTCGCCGGGTCAGGCGCCAGCCTGATGCAGACTGGGCTCAGGTTCACCCCCGACAAGCTGAAGCCCGACTTCTCGAAACTGTCTCCCCGCAAGGGGCTGGAGCGGATGTTCGGCGTCGACGGCCTGATGCAGTTCCTCAAGTCGCTCCTGAAGGTGACGGTGATCGGGATCCTGGTCTGGTGGGTCCTGAAGCCGGTGGCGCCGAAGTTCTCGTCGCTGTCGGCGCTGGACGTCGGGGCCATCCTGCCCTTCTGCATCGACATCCTGAAGCGCCTGGTGTTCTCGGTGGTCGGGGTCAGCCTGGCGGTCGCCGGCGCCGATTGGATGTGGCAACGCCAGCGCTTCCTCACGCGGATGAAGATGACCCGCGAGGAGGTGAAGGAGGACTACAAGAACAGCGAAGGCGACCCGCACGTAAAGGCGCGCCAGAAGCAGATCCGCAACGAGCGGGCGCGGCGCCGCATGATGCAGGCGGTGCCCGGCGCCACGGTCGTGGTCATGAACCCCACCCACTACGCCGTGGCGCTGAAATACGATCAGGGCGAGACCGCGGCCCCCATGTGCGTGGCCAAGGGGCTGGACAGCCTGGCCCTCAAGATCCGC
>DASVNS010000308.1:0-7018 GCA_036383735.1 Phenylobacterium sp.
GGAAAGCGGCGCGAAGCCCCGGCAGGGGCGAGTCGCCGATGGGGGAAGTCTTCCTTCGCACTTCCCCCATCGGCCACTCGCGCTCCGCGCATCGGGCCGCTTTCCCCCATAGGGGGAAGTCACTGACCCAGGCGCCGCAGGTCCCTGGCAGCCTCTAGAGAATCGACGCACCCAGCAGAAACGCCAGGCCTGACAGCGCCGCCCCGAGTGCGAACCAGAGAATGGCGTTGCTCTTCGCTGGCGCGGTCTCGACCGCCGCCGCCGGCTGGGTCAGGCGCGCGATATTGCGGAGTGCGGCCTCCGCCTCGCCGGCGAACTGTTTGACGCGGCTGATGGGCGAGAGCTCGCGGGCGATCCACCGGCGGACCACCGGCTCCGATGCGCCCCAGATGTCGTGCTCCGGATCGATGCGGCGGGCGACACCCTCCACCGTCATCATGGTCTTCTGCAGCAGCACCAGCTCGGGCCGCAGGTGCATGTCGTAGAGGGCGGTGATCTCGAACAGCTGGGTCAGCACCCGGCTCATGGCCACGGCGTTGGCCCTCTGGCCGAACACCGGTTCGCCCACCGCCCGCAAAGCCTGGGCGAAGGACGCCACACTGTGCTTGCCGGGCACGTAGCCGGCGTCGAAATGCACCTGGGCCACGCGCGGATAGTCGCGCTGCAGGAAGCCCCAGAGGATCTCGGCCAGATACCGCCGCTCGACGGCGCCCAGCCGCCCGATGATGCCGAAATCGACGGCTTGCAGCCGGGCCGGCGCCGCGGCGAACAGGTTGCCCTCGTGCAGGTCGGCGTGGAATACGCCGTGGTCCAAGGCCTGGGCCAGGAACGCGCGGGTCAGGTTGTCGGCCAGGGCCTTGCGATCCAGCCCGGGCTGGATCAGCGCGGCGTCGTCTGACAGGGGCAGCCCGTCGGCCCAGGCCATGGTCAGCACCCGTTTGCCGACCCCCTCCCACAACACCTTGGGCGCCGACATGTACCCGTCCTTGGCCATGACCTCGGCGAGCTCGTCGGCGCCGGCGGCCTCGAGCCGCAGGTCCAGCTCCAGCTCGGTGGCGCGCAACACGGTGTCGGCGAACTTGACCGGCTCCAGCCGGCGGATCGGCGCGGCCCAACGCTGCAGCAGGCGCGCAGCCAGCTCCAGGACCGCCGAGTCCGCCGCGACCCGCCGCTCGATCCCCGGCCGCAGCACCTTCACCGCCACCCGGCGCCCGTCCAGCAGGCTCGCCTCGTGCGCCTGGGCCAGGGAGGCGGCGGCCACCGGCTCGCCGAGGCTGGCGAACACCGCGTCCACGGGCTGGCCGAGCTCCTGCTCGATGGTCGCGCGCGCCAGGGCCATCGGGAACGGCGGCAGGCGGTCCTTGAGGTGACCCAGGTCCTCGGCGAACTGGCGGCCGAAGATGTCGCCCCGCGTCGACAGCAGCTGGCCCAGCTTGATCGCCACCGGCCCCAGCCCTTCCAGAGCGCGCGCCATGCGCTCGCCTGGCCGCCCGTTCCGCTGCGTCGCGAACAGGCGCAGGCCGTCGGCGGCGATCCGCACTGCCGGCGAATAGAAAGCGTCCAGCTCGCGCGGCAGCAGGGCGTCGTTGCGGACCAGCGTCCACCCGGCCCCGATCAGCCGAAGATAAGCCCCGAGCGAAGCCACCGGTCCTAGATCGCCCGCCCGGTGTGCAAGGCCGCCACGCCCCCGGAGAAGTTGGTCCAGCCGACCTGGCCAAACCCCGCCTCGCCGATCATCGCGGCGAAGGCCTGTTGGTCGGGAAAGCGCCGGATGCTCTCCACCAGGTACCGATAGCTCTCCCGGTCGTTGGCGACCCGCGCGCCGATCTCCGGGATCACCTTGAAGGAATAGGCGTCATAGGCGGCGCGCAGCGCCTCGGTGGTCGGGCGCGAGAATTCCAGGCAGAGGAAGCGCCCGCCCCGCTTCAGCACGCGACGCGCCTCGCGCAGCGCGGCCGGGATGTCGGTCACGTTGCGGATGCCGAAGCTGATCGCATAGGCGTCGGCCGAGCCGTCGGGCAGCGGCAGCCCCTGGGCGTCGCCGACCGCCCAGGTCATCTCGGGGGCGGAGCCTTTTTCGCGGCCCGCCATGATCATCTCGGCGTTGTAGTCGATCACGAAGATCTGTGCGTCCGCGCCGCCCCGGCGCTGCTGGGCGCGGCGCACCAGCTTGGCGAACCGCCGGGCCATGTCGCCCGTGCCGCCGGCGCAATCGACGATCACCTCGCCTGGCTGCGGGTTCAGGCGCGCGGCCACGGCGTCCTTCCAGAGCCGGTGCACGCCCCCGCTCATCAGGTCGTTCATCAGGTCGTAGCGCTTGGCCACGCGGTCGAACACGCCCCGGACGAGGCCGGCCTTCTCGGAGGCGTCGACGTCGCGAAAGCCGAAAGTGGCCGAAGGTCCCGTCATGCCCTGCCTTTAGCCTCCCCGGAGTGCGCCGCAAAGGCGCACTCCGCCTCCGAGCCTTCTTTAGCCATTCCAGTCTTGACTGGAATGGCGGCCCTTGGCGTGCCAAGCGATGGCGCATGCCTGAATTGCCCGAAGTCGAGACGGTGCGTGGCGGCCTGGCGCCCGTGCTGGAAGGCCATCGGCTGGCCCGGGTGGAAGCCCGCCGGCCCGACCTGCGCTTTCCGCTGCCGCAGAACTTCGTGCAGTTGCTCACCGGCGCCACGATCCAGAAGCTGGAGCGGCGGGCGAAGTACCTGCTGGCCCGCCTGGACCGGGAGGACACGCTGGTGATGCACCTGGGCATGAGCGGCCGCTTCGAGATCGCCCGCGCCGAAGGCGCCGTCCGTCCCGGACAGTTCCACTACGCGCCCGATCCCGATCCCAAGCACGCCCACATCGTGTTCGAGACGGACGGCGGCGCGCGGGTCACCTATTACGACCCCCGGCGGTTCGGCTACATGGCGCTGCTCAACACCGCGACGCTTCACCTGCATCCCTGGTTCGCGGGCCTGGGTCCGGAGCCCCTCTCCGGCGGCTTCGACGCCGCGCATCTGAAGGCCGCCTTCGCGGGACGGAAGCAGGGACCGAAGACCCTGCTGCTGGATCAGCGCATCGTGGCGGGCCTCGGGAACATCTATGTCTGCGAAGCCCTGAACCGCGCCCGGATCTCGCCCTTCAAGCCCGCCGGAGGGATCAGCGGCGCCCGGTTGGGCAAGCTGGTTCCTGAGATCAAGGCGGTCCTGCAGGAGGCGATCGCCGCCGGGGGCTCCACGCTGCGCGACTTCGCTCAGGCCGATGGCGCGCTGGGCTATTTCCAGCATCGCTTCCGAACCTATGACCGGGAAGGCCAGCCGTGCTGCAATACCGCCTGCGCGGGGATCATCGACCGCCAGGTCCAGGCCGGCCGCTCCACCTTCTTCTGCCCGGTCTGCCAGACGTGAGCGCGGCCCCCATGATGCGTCTCTTCGCCGGCCTCTGCGCCGCTTTCGTCCTGTCGGCTCCGGCGCGGGCGGAGCCGCCTGTGTGGGTGGTCAGGGACGCCGATTCCGAGATGCTGCTGTTCGGCTCGATCCATCTGCTGCCGCCCGGCCTGGCCTGGCGTCCGGCGGCGCTGGACGCCGGGCTGAAGCGCGCCGACGACCTCTGGTTCGAACTGCCGCCCGGCCCCGCCGCCGAGCTGGAGGTCAGCCGCCTGGCCGCCACGACCGGCGTGCTGCCGCCGGACCAGTCCTTGTTCCGCCTTCTGACCCCGCGGGACGCAGAGCTCCTGCTCCGCGCCGCCGACGGCCTGGGGGTGGACAAGGCGGCCCTCGACCGGTTGGAGCCCTGGCTGGCCGAGGTGGCCATCGCCGGCGCCGCCTACGCCGCCGCGGGCGCCGATACCGCGTACGGCGTCGAGAAGACGGTGGAGGCCGCCGTCGCGCCCAGCACTCACCGCCAAGCGCTCGAGACGCCGGCCGAGCAGATCGGCCTGTTCAACCAATCGCCGCTTGCCGAGCAGATCGCTTCGCTGAACCAGACCGTGCACGAGTTGCAGGACGATCCCGACGGCTACAACAAGCTGGTCCGGGCCTGGCTGGACGGTGACGTCGCCGTGCTCGACCGCGAGGCGCTGGAGCCCATGCGCAAGGCCTCGCCCCGCGTCTTCCGCCGCCTGGTGACCGAACGCAACGCCCGCTGGACCACGCAACTGGACGCCCGGCTGAAGGGCAAGGGACGCACCGTCGTGGTGGTCGGCGTCGGACACCTGGTGGGCGCGGACGGCCTGCCGGCCCGGCTTCGTGCGCTTGGCTATTCGGTCAAGGGGCCATAAGCCGCTGGCGAACCGACCGGAGCGACCCATGAGCTATGAGACCCTGATCGTCGAAAGCCCCAGCCTGGGCGTGACGCTGATCCGGCTGAACCGGCCCGAGGCGTTGAACGCGCTGAACAGCCAGCTGCTGAACGAGCTGGGGCAGGCGCTGGACGTCGCCCAGGCCGACGAGACGATCCGGTGCGTCGTGCTGACCGGCTCGGACCGCGCCTTCGCCGCCGGCGCCGACATCAAGGAGATGTCGGACAAGTCCTACGCCCAGATGTTCGCCATGGACTTCTTCGGCGCGGCCGGCCGGCGCGTGGAGCAGTTCCGCAAGCCGATCATCGCCGCCGTGGCCGGCTACGCCCTGGGCGGCGGCTGCGAGCTGGCGATGCTGTGCGACTTCATCATCGCTGCGGACACCGCCAAGTTCGGCCAGCCGGAGATCAACCTCGGCGTCATGCCGGGTATCGGCGGCACCCAGCGCCTGCCGCGTGCAGTGGGCAAGGCCAAGGCCATGGACATGATGCTGACCGCCCGGATGATGGACGCGGCCGAAGCCGAGCGCGCTGGCCTCGTCTCGCGCATCGTCGCCGCCGACAAGCTGTTGGACGAAGCCCTGGCCGCCGCGGCCAAGATCGCCTCCCAGTCGCCGCTTGCCGTGATGATGAACAAGGAGCTGGTCAACGCCGCCTTCGAGACCACCCTGGCCACCGGCGTGACCATGGAGCGGCGGCTGTTCCACTCCCTCTTCGCCTTCGACGACCAGAGCGAGGGGATGGCCGCCTTCGTCGAGAAGCGGAAGCCGGACTTCAAGGGTCGCTAGGGCGCAGGGAATTCCGTCGGCGCGGCATTGACCCGCCGAGCCCGTTTCAGTATATCCGCGCCTCCAATTTCGCCCGCCGGCCCACCGGCGGGTGTTACCTGTTTCGAGAGCAGCTCCGAATGGCCAATACGCCCGGCTCCAAGAAGGCGGTCCGCAAGATCGCCCGCCGCACCGAAGTCAACACCGCCCGTCGCTCGCGCGTGCGCACCTTCCTGCGCAAGTTCGAAGAGGCCGTGACCTCGGGCGACGCCGGCGCCGCGAAGGACGCCTTCGTGCAGGCCCAGTCGGAGCTGATGCGCGCCGTCGGCAAGGGCGTCGTGCACAAGAACACCGGCTCGCGGAAGGTCTCGCGCCTGGCCGCCCAGCTCAAGAAGATGTCGGCCGCCTAGGCGGTCGCCGGCCGGTCCGCGCGACCGGCTGCAAGCTTGAGCGTAGACGGCCCGTTTCGCCCTCTTCGCCTCTAGGAATTTCGGCAAGCGGCGCCCGCTCGGGCGCTGCTTTTTTGTGCGCGATTGGCGTGTCAATTGCACGCGCTGCGGCGGATTGGCTCAGCCTCTACACCCAGTTTTTGGGCGCTCCCTTTGACCGAAAAGGGTACCCGCCAAGTCAACACAAATAAGTCTCGACCCCGCAAAGAATCACCGTTGACCCACCCCTGCCCCCCATTAGTGTCGGTGGTCTTACAAGCGTCTTTGACTTGAGCCCGGCCCAAACCGGGACAGCGGCGGACCACCTGTGTTCGGCGAGCAAGATCTTGTTTGTGTTAAACAAAGTGGGCGGCCGGGGGGTTCGGGACCTCGGCTCTCGGCAGTGGTTCGATGGGGTTGCGAGGAATGACAAGCGGGGGGGTTGCGGGAGCTATGGCAAGCACGCCGGCATTGGCCGTGTGGGGCAAGACGTGCCAGGTTCTCAAGCGCGAATTGGGCGACGCGACGTTCGGCTCCTGGCTGGGCCAGGCCGCGCTTCGCGAGACGGGCGACGAGGTTTGCGTGGTTGCAGCGACGGGGGTCGCCCGCGACTGGATTCGAAACAACGCGTGGCGTCGGATCGGCGAGCTTTGGGCGCAGCATGACCCGCAGGGTCGTCGGCTCGACCTGAAGTCGCGCATGGAGGTCGAGGCTGCGTCCGCCCCGGCCCGCCGCCCCTTCGTTCCCAACAGCCCTGCCACGGGCTCCGCGGCGCCTCAGCCGCCCGAAGTCTTCGAGATCGAGGCGGAGGTCGTGGCTCCCGTCGCCGCCCGCCAGGGTCGCCTCCAGGGCCTCCAGGAGCGCTATTCGTTCGACACCTTCGTGGCCGGACCGGCCAACGAGTTCGCCTTCGCCGTGGCCCGCCGCGTCGCCTCCTGGGCCGACGGCCATTTCAACCCGGTGGTCTTCCACGGCCCCTATGGCTTCGGGAAGACCCATCTGCTCAACGCCCTGGCCTGGGAAGCCCTGCGCACCGGCGGCGGCAAGCGCGTGGTCTACCTCTCGGCCGAGCGGTTCACCTCGACCTTCGTGAAAGCTCTGCAGGACAAGCAGACGGCCGCCTTCAAGGACGAGCTGCGCAACGCCGACCTGCTGCTGATCGACGACGTCCACTTCGTCGCCGGCAAGACCCAGACCCAGGAAGAGCTGTTCCACACGCTGATCGCCCTGGTCGAGGACGGCCGTCGCGTGGTGCTGACCGCCGACCGGTCGCCCACCGAGCTTTCCGAGATGGAGCCGCGCCTGCGCTCGCATCTGCAGGCCGGCCTGGTCTGCGGCATCGAACCGGCCGACCGGACGCTCCGCCTGGGCATCCTGGAGCGCAAGCTGCATACGCTGGCCCAGCAAGGCGACTTCCACCCGGCCGCACGGGCCGAGGTGCTGCAATTCCTGGCCGATCGTTTCACCGACAGCGTCCGCGAGCTGGAGGGCGCCCTGAACACCCTCGTGGCCAGGGTGGGCGGCGACATCGGCCGTCTCACC
>DASVNS010000309.1:0-4540 GCA_036383735.1 Phenylobacterium sp.
TTGAACCGCAAGCCGCCAGCATCTCCCTTCGAGGAGAGAAAGGCGGCGGCCAAGCGGGCCGCCCTGAACGCCCTGAAGCGCGCCCGACGAACTGCGGACAAGGCAGGCGTCACCCTCTCCGACTGGGAGGGCGAATTCCTCGCCGAGGTGGCCGACCGGGTGAAGACCTACGGCCGCGCGTTCGGCGACCCGGAGAAGGGTGCGTCGGGCCAGGCGCTGTCCATCCTGCAGACGGTGAAGCTCAAAGAGATCGCCGCCAAGGCCAAGGGCGAGAAGAAGGTTCTCCAGCGGCGCCCGTTCAAACGGGAGACGCGGGACAGCTAACCCCGCGTTGGCAGCTTACGCTGCGACCTCTTCCTCGGCTTCGTCGCCACCGGTCTTGATCAGGGCGTCGAGCCCCTGTTCGCGGACCTTGCGGTAAAGCGTCGAGCGGCCGATGCCGAGCCGGCGGGCCACTTCGCTCATGTGGCCGGCATAGACTTCGATCGCTAGCTGGATGAGGTCGCGCTCGATCTCCTCCAGGGTGCGCAGGTGGCCGCGCCCGTCCAGGATCCGCACCGGCTGGTCGGCGGCGGGGGTGTCCGGCGAGGCCGTGGCGCTGTGCGCAGGCGACGACGAGGCCACGTATTCCGGCGCCGGCGCCGCGACGCCCGAGATGGCCGGGAAGTCATGCGGCTGCAGATAGGGCGCGTCGGCCAGGACGATGGCGCGGTAGACGGCGTTCTCGAGCTGGCGGACGTTGCCGGGCCAATCGAAAGCGGCAAGGCAGGCCATGGTCTCGGGGGTCGCGCCCACCACGGACTTGCCCTCTTCCACATTGAAACGGCGGACGAAGGTGTCGACCAGGGCGGCGACGTCCTCCTTGCGCTCGCGCAGCGCCGGCGCCTCGATCGGGAAGACGTTCAGGCGGTAGTAGAGGTCTTCGCGGAACCGCCCCTCGGCCACTGCCTGGGACAGGTCGCGGTTGGTGGCCGAGACGATGCGGACGTCGACCTTGATCGAGCGCTTCGCGCCGATCGGGTCGATCTCGCTCTCCTGCAAGGCGCGCAGCAGCTTGACCTGCACGTCCAGCGGAAGCTCGCCCACCTCGTCGAGGAACAGCGTGCCGCCGTTGGCCTCCTGGAACTTGCCCAGGTGTTTGTCGCTGGCGCCCGTGAAGCTGCCCTTCTCGTGGCCGAATAGGATGCTCTCGACCAGGTTCTCGGGGATGGCGCCGCAATTGACGGCCACGAACGGCTTGCCGGCGCGATCGGACGAGCCGTGGACCGCGCGCGCGATCACTTCCTTGCCGACTCCGCTCTCGCCGGTGATCAGGATGGGGATCGACGACTTCGCCGCCCGTTCGCCCAGCCGCTTGACCATCAACATGGCCGGAGAGTTTCCGATCAGGTCCTGGAAGGTGGTGCGCCCGGAGGCGTGCTTCTTGAGCCGGTCCACCTCGCCCTTCAGCGCGCCCATCGAGAGCGCGTTGCGGATAGAGACGGTGATCCGTTCCGGGCTCGCCGGTTTGACGAAGAAGTCGCAGGCCCCCGACTGCATCGCCTGGACCACGGTGTCGATCCCACCCGTCGCGGTGAGCACGATGACCGGTTGGTTGAAGCCGCGGGCGCGCATCTCCACGAGCGTGTCCTGACCCGAGATGCCCGGCATCACCAGGTCGAGCAGGATCACATCGACGGCAGCGCCGGAGCTCAGGTGCTGGATCGCCTCGTCGCCGCTTTGCGCATGCGCCACCGCGAAGCCGTCCCGTTCCAGGACGGCCTGGATCAGGCGACGCTGCGTGGGGTCGTCATCGACGACCAGGACGGTTTTGGCCATATGAAAACACCCACCGGACTTTGGACGCTCGCCGTTCTGACGAGGTCTGGTTCTTGTCTCCGTTTGGTACAGGACAAGGGTAAAGGCGGCGTTTCGCAGACCCGAATCAGGGGTTAACGGTCAGGGTTTCCGAGGGGCACCCTTGTCTGACCGCGAACAGCGGCAGGAACGCCTGCACCAGCGGGCCGATGGCGAAGGCGTAGAGCACGGTGCCGACGCCCACCGTCCCTCCCAGCATCCAGCCGCAGGCGAGCACGGAGAGTTCGAGGCCGGTTCGGACCGTCCGCAGCGAGCGACCGCTGCGGCGGGCGAGACCGGTCATCAAGCCGTCGCGCGGCCCGGGCCCGAGGCCGGCCCCGATGTACATGGCGCCGGCGATGCCGTTGACGACGATCGCCAGGACGAGGGCCGCGCCCCGAACCGGCAGCCCCTGCAGTTCGGGCAGCACCAGCATCGAGGCGTCCATCGCGGTCCCGATCACCAGCACGTTGGCGACGGTGCCGACACCCGGTCTCTGGCGCAGGGGGATCCAGAGCAACAGCACCAGGGCGCCCACGATGTTCACCAGCAGGCCGATGGAGAGGCCGACGCGGGCGGCCAGGCCCTGGTGGAACACGTCCCAGGGATCGAGGCCGAGGCCGGCGCGCACCATCAGGCCCATGGCGGCGCCGTAGAGCGAAAGGCCGAGCAGCAGCTGGATCAGGCGGCGGGTCATCATCATGACGGTCCAGATCGTCCAAACTGGCATTTGAAAATAGATCCAGTTCTGCGAGTGTGGCTTTATGAGCCATCGCCGCATCGGTCCCGTGTCCCTGACCCGCCTGCTCGGCGCGTGGCACGGCGAGCGCCAGGCCGGGGGGAGTATCGGTCCGGCCTATCGCCAGCTCGCCGACAGCCTTCGCCTGCTGATCCTGGACGGACGCCTGCCGCTGGACGTGGTGCTTCCCGGCGAGCGGGAGTTGGCCGTGGCGCTGGAGGTCAGTCGCACGACGGTCACCGCCGCACTCGGGCGGCTGCGGGACGACGGCTTCCTGGAGCGGCGCCAGGGCGCGGGGGCGCGCACACGCCTGCCGACGGGGCCGGGCGAGCGGGGGACCTCCTCGCTGGTCGCCGCCGAAGCGGGCGAGGGCCTGCTCGACATGGCTTCGGCGGCGCCGCCTGCGGCCGAGGTCATGCACCAGGCCTATGCCGCGGCCCTGAGCGCGCTGCCGGCCCATCTGCCCGAGCATGGCTATGCGCCGCTGGGGCTGCGCGTGCTGCGCGAGACCGTCGCCGCCCGCTACACGCGCCGCGGCCTGCCCACCTTGCCCGAGCAGATCATGGTGACCAACGGCGCATTGCACGCCCTGGCGCTGATGCTGCGGCTGCATTGCGGGCCAGGCGACCGCGTGGTGATCGATCATCCCACCTATCCGCACGCCATCGACGCGATCCAGCGCGCCTCGCTGCGCGCCTCGCCCGTGGGCCTGCCCGGCGGGGGCTGGGACGTCGAAGGCATCACCGCGGCCTTGCGCCAGAGCGGTCCGCGGCTGGCCTATTTCATCGCCGATTTCCAGAATCCCACCGGGCGGTGGATGCCGCCGGAGACCCGCGCGGCGATCGTGGAAGCGGCGCTTCGGGCGCGGACCACGGTGATCTTCGACGAGACCCTGCTGGACCTGTGGCTCGACGCGCCCATCCAGCCCTATGCGTTCGACGAACCCGACGAGGGGCTGGTGCGACTGGGTTCCACCGGCAAGAGCTTCTGGGGCGGGCTGCGGCTAGGCTGGATTCGCGCGGACGTTCAGACGATCCAGGCGCTGTCGCTGCGCCGTTCGTCCCTCGACCTCGGCACACCGGTGCTGGAACAACTCGCCGTGGTCCACCTGCTGGCGAACGAGGAACCCGTGCTGGATGCGCGTCGGGCCTTGTTGCGGAGGCAGCGCGACCACCTGCTGGGCCTCGTGCACGCGGCGCTCCCGGACTGGAAAGTGGCCTCGCCACCTGGAGGTCTGTCGCTGTGGGCCGAGCTGCCGGCGCCGGTGTCCACCTTGCTGGCCGCCACGTCGGAACGCTTCGGCGTGCGCCTCGCCGCCGGCCCGCGCTTCGGCGTCGACGGGGCCTTCGAACGCTTCCTGCGCCTGCCGTTCACCCTGCCGACCGAGGCGCTGACCCAGGTGGTGGATCGACTGGCCCACGCCTATGCGCGGCTCCAGCCCGGGCAAACGTCGGGGCGGGCGCAGATGGGCGCGGTAGTTTAGCCACCGAGGATTTGACGGCCCGCCCGTCGCTGGGGAACACGGCCCAGAGCCACTCGCGGCGCGCCAGCGCCGCAGGGGGCGCTCCACGAACGGGGTTAGAACCTACCTCCCCCGCGGCACGCAAGGGGGACCGCGCCCCGAAGAGGGCGTGGTGGAGGGGGCGAGCCTCAGGCTCGGCGAAACAAACGGGCTTCCAGGACTTGGCGGTTACGTCCGCCTCTGTCGCAGCGGCATGTTCCATTGCCTGCCATGACCGCGGACCCCGCCAGCGTCGATCCCGCCGAAGCCATGCTCGCCGAGCTGGCGGGGCTCGACCTGTCGCTGGCCCGGCACGTGCACGCCTGCGCTGTCTCGACCGAGGACCCGGGCGAGGTCGCCGACCTGGCCCGCGCCTATCAGCGGATCTCCCGCTCCATGCGCCAGAGCCTGGCGCTGCATGCCCGCCTCAAGCGCGAGCGCGAACGCGACCAACGCGACCATCC
>DASVNS010000310.1:0-7928 GCA_036383735.1 Phenylobacterium sp.
TGGATCGGATCGCGCGGGGTGATCACGTCCAGCCGGTTCACCGCCTCGTTGTGCTCGCGCACATAGTCGTAGCTCTTGGTCGAGCCGAGGTGGTTGTTGAACTGCACGCAGGGGCTGATGCAGTCGATGAAGGCCGCGCCCTTGTGCGCCAGGCCCGCCTTGATCAGCGGCACGAGCTGGGCCTTGTCGCCCGAGAAGCTGCGGCCGACATAGGTGGCGCCCATCTGCAGGGCCAGGCTGACCATGTCGATCCCGGCGTCGTGGTTCACGGCGCCGCGCTTGGACTTCGAGCCCTTGTCCGAGGTGGCCGAGAACTGGCCCTTGGTCAGGCCGTACACCCCGTTGTTCTCGACGATGTAGAGCATGTTCACGCCGCGGCGGATGGCGTGGGCGAACTGGCCGAGGCCGATCGAGGCCGAGTCACCGTCGCCGGACACGCCGAGATAGATCAGGTCGCGGTTGGCCAGGTTGGCGCCGGTCAGCACCGACGGCATGCGGCCATGGACGGTGTTGAAGCCGTGGCTCGCGCCCAGGAAATAGTCCGGGGTCTTCGAGGAACAGCCGATCCCGGAAAGCTTGGCCACCCGGTGCGGGGGCAGCTCCAGCTCGAAGCAGGCCTGGATGATCGCCGAGGAGATGCTGTCGTGGCCGCAACCCGCGCACAGGGTCGAAACCGAGCCTTCGTAGTCGCGGCGGGTGTAGCCCAGGCTGTTGGCCGGCAGGCTGGGGTGATGCAGCTGGGGCTTGAGGATGTAGGTCATTCCGCGGCCTCGATCTGGCCCACCTGCAGGCGCTGGGCGATGGCGCCGGCGATGAACCGGGCGGTGATGGGGGTGCCGTCGTAGTGGAGGATGGAGACCAGCTTGCCCGGGTCCACCTCGCCCTCGGTGACCACCAGGGTGCGGAACTGGGCGTCGCGGTTCTGCTCGACCACATAGACGCGCTCATGGGCGGCGATGAAGTCGAACACCTCGTCGGCGAACGGGAAGCCGCGCACCCGCAGCGCGTTCAGCCGGCGGCCCTGGGCCTCCAGCATGTCGAGCGCCTCGTGCATGGCGGGCGTGGTGGAGCCGAAATAGAGCACGCCCTCGGTCGCCTTGCCGCGCGCGGGGCGCAGGATCGGCGCGGGAACCAGGGTCTTGGCCGTGTCGAACTTGCGGAGCAGCCGCTCCATGTTGTCGACGTAGACCGCGCCTTCCTCGGAATAGCGCGCATAGGGGTTGCGCGAGGTGCCGCGGGTGAAATAGCCGCCCTTGGTGGGGTGGGCGCCGGGATAGGTGCGGTAGGGGATGCCGTCGCCGTCCACCTCCTTGTAGCGGCCGAAATCGACGCCGGCCTCGAGCTGCTCGGCGGTCATCACCTTGCCGCGGTCCAGGCGGCGGTTGTCGTCCCACTGGAAGGGCTTGGTCAGCCACTCGTTCATGCCGATGTCGAGGTCCAGCATGACGAAGACGGTGGTCTGCAGCCGGTCGGCCAGGTCGAAGGCCTGGGCGCCCATCTCGAAGCATTCGCCGGGGTCGGCGGGCAGCAGCATCGGGTGCTTGGTGTCGCCGTGGCCGGCATAGGCCGCGGCCAGCAGGTCGGCCTGCTGCGTCCGGGTCGGCATGCCCGTGGACGGCCCGCCGCGCTGGACGTCGAAGATCACCGCCGGGATCTCGGCGAAGTACGAGAGGCCGATGAACTCGGTCATCAGCGAGATGCCCGGGCCGGACGTGGCGGTGAAGGCGCGGCAGCCGTTCCATCCCGCGCCGACCACCATGCCGATGGAGGCGATCTCGTCCTCGGCCTGGACGATGGCGTAGCGCGCCTTTCCGGTCTCAGGATCTACCCGCAAGTCATCGCAATAGCTGGTGAAAGCCTCCGCAAGGGAGGTGGACGGCGTGATCGGGTACCAGGCGCAGACGGTGGCCCCGCCATAGACTGCGCCCAGGGCCGCGGCCTGGTTGCCCTCGACATAGATGCGGTCGCCCACGGCGTCGGCGGGGCGCACCTGCAGCGGCAGTGGCGCGAGGTGCTCCCGCACATAGGCATGCCCCATGTGCAGGGCCTCGACATTGGCCTTGATCAGCCGGTCCTTGCCGGCGAAGTCGTCGGCCAGCAGGCCCTCGATAGCGGCCAGGTCTATGCCAAGAAGTGCGGCCAAGGCGCCGACATAGATGGTGTTCTTGAACAGCTGGCGTTCGCGGGGAAGCTCATAGGCCTCGTTGCAGATCGCCGTCAGCGGCACGCCGATCACCGCGATATCGTCGCGGAACCGCGACAGCGGCATGGGCTTGGTGGAGTCGTAGAACAGGAACCCGCCGCTCTCGATCTCGGCGACGTCGCGATCCCAGGTCTGCGGGTTCATGGCCACCATCAGGTCGACGCCGCCGCGCCGCCCCAGCAACCCCGCCTCGGTGATCCGCACCTCGTACCAGGTGGGCAGCCCCTGGATGTTGGACGGGAAGATATTGCGCGCCGCCACCGGCACGCCCATCCGCATGACCGAGCGGGCGAACAGGCCGTTGGCGCTGGCCGATCCCGACCCGTTCACATTGGCGAATTTGACCACGAAGTCGTTGATCCGGGCCTTGCCGCCGGACGCCTTCGCGACGGCCTTCATCGTGTCAGGCATTTCGGCCCCGCATGCGTCATCTCAAGATAGAACTTCTGCATATCCCAGGCGCCGGTCGGGCACCGTTCGGCGCACAGGCCACAGTGCAGGCAGACGTCCTCGTCCTTGGCCATCACCCGGCCGGTGGCCAGCTTGCCCGAGACGTAGAGGTCCTGGGTCAGGTTCCCGGCCGGGGCCTTCAGACGGCTGCGCAGGTCGTCCTCGTCCCCGTCCTCGGTGAAGGTGATGCAGTCCATGGGACAGATGTCGACGCAGGCGTCGCACTCGATGCACAGGCTGTCGGCGAACACCGTCTGCACGTCGCAGTTCAGGCAGCGCTGGGATTCGGCCAGCGCCTGTTGCACGTCGAAGCCCAGTTCCACCTCGACGCGGACGCTCTTCAGGGCCTCGGCCTTGTCGCGCAGCGGGACCCGGTAGCGGTTGTCGTTCGAGACGTCGTTGTCGTAGCTCCACTCGTGGATGCCCATCTTCTGGCTGACGAGGGTGGCGCCCGGCGGCGGGCGCGCCGCCACATCGTCGCCCTGGCAGAATTTGTGGATCGAGACCGCGGCCTCATGGCCCTGCGCCACGGCCCAGATGATGTTCTTGGGCCCGAAGGCGGCGTCGCCCCCGAAGAACACGTGGGGGATCGACGACTGGAAGGTCGCCGGATCCACCTTCGGCATGTGCCATTCGTCGAAGTCCAGGCCGATATCGCCCTCGATCCAGGGGAAGGCGTTCTCCTGGCCCACGGCCACCAGCACGTCGTCGCACGCGTGGTGCTCGTCCGGGTCGCCGGAGGGGACGAGGCGGCGTCGGCCGGTCGCATCGATCTCGGCCTTGACCACTTCGAACAGCACGCCGGTCAGCCGCCCGCCATCATGGGTGAAGGCCTTCGGCACGCGGAAATTGAGGATCGGAATGTCCTCGTGCATCGCGTCCTCCTTTTCCCAGGGGGACGCCTTCATCTCTTCAAAGCCGGAGCGGACGATCACCTTCACCTCGTGGCCACCGAGGCGGCGCGAGGTGCGGCAGCAGTCCATGGCGGTGTTGCCGCCGCCCAGCACGATCACGCGGCGGCCGATCTTCTCGATATGGCCGAACGACACCGAACTCAGCCAGTCGATGCCGACGTGGATGTTGGCCGCGGCCTCCTGCCGTCCGGGCAGGTCCAGGTCGCGTCCGCGCGGCGCGCCGGAACCGACGAACACCGCGTCATAGCCCTCCGTGAGCAGGGCCTTGAGGCTGTCGATCCGGTGGCCAAAGCGCATCTCGATGCCGCCGAGCGCCTGGATGTAGCCGACCTCCTCGTCGATCACCTCTTCCGGCAAGCGGAACCGGGGGATCTGGCTGCGGATCATGCCCGCCGAGCGGGCGTCGCCATCGAAGATGGTCGATTGGTAGCCCAGGGGCGCCAGGTCCCGGGCGACGGTGAGCGAGGCCGGGCCACAGCCCACCAGGGCGATCCGCTTGCCGTTCGGCGCGGCCTGTGGCGGCGGCATCAGGCCCGTGACATCCGACTTGTTGTCGGCGGCCACCCGCTTGAGGCGGCAAATCGCCACCGGCTCGTCCTCCACCCGGCCGCGCCGGCAGGCCGGCTCGCAAGGGCGATCGCAGGTCCGCCCCAGGATCCCGGGGAAGACGTTGGACTTCCAGTTGATCATGTAGGCTTCGGAGTATCGGCCCTCCGCGATCAGGCGGATGTACTCCGGGACTGGCGTGTGGGCCGGACAAGCCCACTGGCAATCTACGACCTTGTGAAAGTAGTCGGACTCAAGCTCACGCGTGCGCTGCAAAACTCACTTCCTCCGAGGCGCTCTACTCCCGGGGTCATGAAGTCGACTCTGCGCTGGGCAGAGATGGCTCCGCGCCCCGACGCGGCGATCGAGGAACACGTTACGTCTGCGTCGCCGGGCATGCCAACCGATTCCTGATCGCCGATCACCGATTTCTGAGCGCCCGCCGATGAACACCAGAGCTGAGTTCAAAGCCGACGCGGCATGAACTTTCACACCGGAGAGTGATCGTCAGCCGTAACCTTCCCCTACGGCAGCCGTTGGCTTACCCGATTGGTAAATGATACCTTAATCGCCGGGACAGGCCCCGCCGCGCGGGGAGATGGGAGACTGCCAATGGACATGCCGACCGAGCGCGCACGCGAAAGCGTGGCCGCCGCCTATGACGATCTCGATGCTGGGGTGCTGTCGCCGCTGAACCCGGCCGAAGCGCTCGACCTGCACCGGGCGATCAATGAACGCCGCGCCCAGGTGGAGAACAGCGAACTGCTGCGCGATCTGAGGTCGCTGTAGCGATCCGTGCGGCGGGTCGTCCGAAGGCCCGCCCCCTCACACGTGCAAACGGCGCCGTCCCTTACCGGGCGGCGCCGTTTTCATTTCTTGTCGTCCATCAGGCGCTTGCGGGTCCCGGACAAGCGCTCCGCGCTTTCCGGGACGACACATCGGCCGAAACCCGATCCTTACTCGGAATAGCCGTCCGGCAGGTCGTCTTCCTTCATCAGCTCGTCCTTCGAGACCGCCTTCTCCTCGACCGTCGCCTTGGAGACGATGAGGTCGACGACCTTGTCCTCGAAGATCGGCGCGCGGAGCTGGGCCTGGGCGTTCTGGTTCTCGCGCAGCAGGTTGAAGATCTGCTGGGCCTGGGCGCCGTACTTGATGGCTTCGCGGCGGATCGCTTCGTTGAGCTCCTGCTCGGTCACCTGCACGTTGTTGGCGCGGCCGATCTCGGCCAGCACCAGGCCCAGGCGCACCCGACGCTCGGCGATCTTGCGGTCTTCCTTCTGCGGTTGCTCCTCGGACTTTTCGAGGTCCTCGGGGGGCAGGCCGCCACCTTCCTTGTCCTGCTGCACCTGGCCCCAGATCGAGGCGAATTCGGCCTCGACCATCTTCGGCGGCAGCGGGAAGTCGTGCTTGGCGTCCAGCTCGTCGAGCAGGGCGCGCTTCAGCTTGAAGCGCGAGGCGCCGGCATACTGCTCGGCGAGATTGCCCCTCAACAGCTCCTTGAGCTTCTCGAGGCTGTCCAAGCCCAGGCGCTTGGCGAATTCGTCGTCGGCCGGCGACTCGGTGGGGGCGCGGACTTCCTTCACCTTGGTCTCGAACTCGGCGTCCTTGCCGGCCAGTTCGGAGGATTGGTATTCGGCGGGGAACGTGACCTTCACCGTCAGCTCGCTGTCCGGCTTGGCGCCCACCAGCTGGTCTTCGAAGCCCGGGATGAACTGACCCGAGCCCAGCACCAGCTCGACGTCGGTGGCCGTGCCGCCTTCGAATGCCTCGCCGCCGACGCGGCCGATGAAGTCGATCACGACCTGGTCGCCGGTCGCGGCCTTCACCGCCTTGCCGGTCTTGGCCTCATAGGTGCGGTTCTGCTTGGCGAGTTCGGCGACCGCCTCGTCCACTTCCTCGTCCGTCGCCGTGTAGACCGGCTTGGTGAGCGAGAGCGTGGCGCCGTCCACCGGCTCGAACTCCGGCATCAGGTCGATCGACAGCTCGTAGGCCAGGTCGGCTTTTCCATCCATCACGGCGTCGAGGTCGCCTTCCGGCTTCAGCTCGGGCTCACCGGCGGGGCGCAGCTTGTTGTCGTCCAGGACCTTCTGCGTGCTCTCGTTCAGGCTCTGCTGCACGACTTCGCTCATCAGCGCCTTGCCGTAGAGGCGGCGCACGTGGGCCGGCGGCACCTTGCCAGGGCGGAAGCCCTTCACGTTGAGAGTCGGCGCGATCTCCTTGATCCGCGCTTCCAGCCGCTCGGCCAGATCGGAAACGGGGACGGTAACGCCGTAAACGCGGCTCAGGCCTTCGCCAGACTTCTCAACGATTTGCATCGACATTCTCAAATTTCCTGGACCCTGCGCGGCGCGCGCCCTGTCCATCCTTGGCGTCAAACGGGGAAGGCCGCCGGACGGGGCCCGGCGGCGCGAGGCGGCCCTTATGTCACGCTGAACCGGCGCGTCCAACCCCCCACCCCTTCCCGTGAAGGCGCGACGTCCGGGTCAAACCAGGCGGCTTGCATCCTGAGCCAGCGCGGCGACGGCAGGCCTTGCCACGCCCTGGGTCAGTTCGAGCACGTCAGCCACATAGCTGGACGTGTTCTGGCGCGCGGCGGCGACACCCCAGACCTTGTTTGCCTCCAGGGCGTCGAAGCCGCCCCCGATCGAAAACAGGGCCCGGAAAGCTTCCTTCTCGACGAGCCCTGTCGGAAGCAGGCTCAGCTGCTGTTCGCGCAGCTCCCGGACAACGCCTTGCAACAGGCGGGGCTTGAGTGCGGCGGGCACCCGGGTCAGCAGCGCTCTATGCAGCAGCGGTTTTCCGGCGCGCCGGCCGAACGCCTCCACCAGGCGCGCCGCCTTGATCGCCTCACGCAGGTCCAGTTGCGAGCCGGCCACGGGGGTGAGGACCAGATCGAAGCGCATGGCCGCGAAGACCATCGCGCCGCGCTCGGAGCCCTCGGTGTCGACGATCACCCATTCCGGATCGCGTCGGCTCGCTTCGCGCGCCGCATCGCGGATGTCCTGGACGGTGGGCGCGGCATGGACCGTGATGACCGGCGGTCGGCCGGGGAGCGAGGCCCAATGGACCAGCGGCTTGTTCGGGTCGGAATCGATCAGGGCCACGCGCCGGCCCTGCTCCGCCAGGCCCAGGGCCAACAGCAGAGCGGCCGTCGTCTTGCCGGCCCCGCCCTTCGGGCTGATGAAAGCGATATTCGGCACCTAAGCTCCGCCGCCAGCTGCTCCTGCCGCGGGCTATCCTTAATGGCCTCGTTCGCATTGGTCACGGGAGCACCCGCCGATTCCCGATAAATCGAACAGAATCTCCGAGAGGGAGGGCCGTCTGCGGGGTGGCGCGCGATGGATGTTCCCTTTGTCGGTGCTCGGCGTAATAGTTGGTCTGCTGGTGAAGTGACGGGCGCCAGCGCGTGAAGTTGAGACGCGCCCGAGAACCTGGCGATGTTGCAAGTGGACCTGTCTACCCTGCGCGGGCCGGAACTCCGGCGACTGCTCGACGCTGCCCGCGAGCGCGGCCAAGCGGCGCTGTCGTACAAGATCCTGCAGGAGATGGAGGCGCGCCGGGAGCGCGACGGGCGCGGCGGCGCCCTGGCCTTGCTTCCCGTCCGGCGACGGACGGAGCCACGGGTGATCTCCGTGGATCTCGGCGACCCGCTGGAATGCCCGGACCCGCTCGCGGAGCCGGACGCCGAAGGGCCACCGACGCCGGACGCTGAGGCTCCCTCCGAGGCGACGACGCCGCCGGCCGGTGCTCCGGCGCAGGCGCGACGACGCTGGACCGGAGCAGGTTTCGCCGCAGGCCTTGCCGTGGGCCTCGGC
>DASVNS010000311.1:0-2627 GCA_036383735.1 Phenylobacterium sp.
GTCATCAGGATCAGGATCGACATGGCGATCGAGATCGAGAGGAACAGATCCAGCATGAACGCCGGGATCGGCATGATCATCAGGACGACGACGCCGATGACCCCCATCGCCATCGCCACTTCACCCCGCATCACCCAGCCCATGACGTCCTTGCCGGACGGGGCGGCGGAGAGGCGCGAGGAGAAGCCGGTGTCGGCCATCAGCCGTGATGCTCCAGAAGGCGGTAGTCCGCGGGTCCCCGATCTGGGACCCTGAAGGCGTTATCGGCGCGCCACGGCGCCGATATGGTTAACAAGGTTGCACGCCGGCTCACGTCAGGCCGCGTTCGCGCCCATCTGCGGGGCCGGCACCGGGACGCCAGCCTCGGCGTATTCCTTCAACTTGTTGCGGAGCGTGCGGATCGAGATGCCCAGGATGTTGGCGGCGTGGGTGCGGTTGCCGAAGCAGTGCTCCAGGGTGTCGATGATCAGCAGCTGCTCCATCTCGGCCACGGTCTGGCCCACGAACGAGCGGGTGGCGACCTCGGCGGCGCTGACGGCGGCCTGAGCCGTGCGGGCATGCGCGTCGCTCGGCGCCAGGGGTTGGCCGTCGGGCAGGCGGATGGCGTGCTCATCGATCTCCGGACCCACCGCCAGCAGCACCGCGCGGTGCATGGCGTTCTCCAGTTCGCGGACGTTGCCGGGCCAGCGATGGGCGGCCAGCCGGCGCTTGCCCTCGCTGGACAGAGGCTTCGCGGCCACGCCGTTCGCGGCGGCGTACTTCTTCACGAAGAACTCGGCCATCGCCAGGACATCGCCAGGACGGTCGCGCAGGGAAGGGATGCGCAGGTTCACGACGTTCAGCCGGTAGAGCAGATCCTCGCGGAACGTGCCGTCCTTCACCGCCTGAACCAGGTCGCGGTTCGAGGTGGCCAGGATGCGGATGTCCACCTTCACCGGCTTGGAGCCGCCCACGCGGTCGATTTCGCGCTCCTGGATGGCCCGGAGCAGCTTGGCCTGCAGGCGGGCGTCCATTTCGCTGATTTCGTCCAGCAGCAGGGTGCCGCCGTTGGCTTCCTCGAACTTGCCGATCCGGCGGGCCACCGCGCCGGTGAAGGCGCCTTTCTCGTGGCCGAACAGTTCGCTCTCGAGCAGGTTCTCGGGAATGGCGGCGCAGTTGACCGAGATGAACGTGCGGTTCGCCCGGCGTGACTTCTGGTGCACGTAGCGGGCGACGACTTCCTTACCGACGCCGCTCTCGCCGGTGATCAGGATCGAGGCTTCCGAAGGCGCGATCTGGTCGGCCAGCTGGATGACCGACTGCATGGCCGGGTCACGCACCACCATCGGGCGGTTGTCGTCCGAGACGGCGGCCAGGACAGCAGCGATCAGCGTCGCGTCCGGCGGCAGCGGGATGAACTCCCTGGCCCCGGCCCGGATGGCGTCGGCGGCCCGCTTCGGGTCCGCGGCGATGCCGCAGGCCACGACGGGCGCCATGATCCGCTCGGCCTCGTTCGCGGCGATCAGGCCCGCGATGTCGAGATCGTAGTCGACCATCAGCAGGTCGGCGCCCTGGCCGGCCCGCAAGGCGTGGGTGGCCGCCTCGATGGTTTCCACGTGACTCACCTTGGCCCCCGCACTCATCGCCATCTTCACGGCGGTGGAGAGCTGACCACTCAATTTTCCGACGACCAGAAGCCGCATTGCCTTAACTCCTTCGAACGCGAGGCCTACGCCTGCGCGTCGCCGTCCTTGATGATTTCGGTCATGGTCACGCCCAGCCGCTCGTCGACGATCACGACCTCGCCGCGCGCCACGAGGCGGTTGTTCACATAGATGTCGATGGCCTCGCCCACCTTGCGGTCCAGCTCCAGCACCGAGCCTTGGGTGAGCTGCAGCAGCTGCGCCACCGACATGGACGAGCGGCCAAGCACGGCCGAGATCGCCACGGGGACGTCGAAGACAGGGGCCAGATCGCCGGCGGTCTTGTCCTCGCCGTAGGCCTCCGGCAGGCCGCCCTCGTCGGCCCCGAATTCGTCGAGTTTCAGGTCGTCATCGGCCATGGGTCTAGCTTTCGCTGCCGGGGATAAGGGGTTCGGCGTGGAGCCCTTCGGCGGCCAGCGCCGCTTCAAGGGCCAGGGTTACCCGGCCGGCGGCCTGGGCGGGATCGAACGCCGCCTGGCCGTCGCCGAAATCAAGCGTGAAGGCATGCCGGCCGAAGGCGCCATCGGCCTTCACCACCACCGCGCCTTCGAAGCCCAGGCCGCGCGCGGCGTCTTCCAGCAGACCCTGCAGGTTCTCGGCCAGCGCCGGATCGGCCGACAGGACCAGCCGGGGCTGCGCGTCGATTTCGCGGGCCAGGGTCTCGAGGGCGGCCAGCACCGGGGCCTGGGGGAATGTCTCGAGCGCGGAGTCGGCGATGGCGCGGGCGCAGGCCAGGGCGAGCGCCGCCGAGCCCTGGCGATGCTCGTGGGCCACCTCCGCCAGCCGCGGCAGGGCCTGGGCGCAGGCCGCGGCGATCTGGCTGAGCGCATTCGCCTGCTGGGCGGCGATGCTGGCCATGGCGGCGCGCTCGCCCTCCGCGTGGGCGGCCGCGCGGATCTGCTCGACCTCCTCGGCCGGGAACAGGCGCTTCGGCCGCGGAGCCGC
>DASVNS010000312.1:0-6113 GCA_036383735.1 Phenylobacterium sp.
TTGAAGGGGCTGCTCTGACGCCCTTCGCTCGTTTCCGCTTCACCACCGTCACCGTGAACGCCGATCCCGCGCGCGCCTTCAGCCGTTTCCGCGCCGCGTCGGCAAGGCCGGACTTGCCGGTGCTGACGGTCGGGGCGGGCGTCGAGGCCGGCTTCGCTTTCGCCGGCGCCAGCCCATGACGCTTCCGTGCGCGCTCGTCCTGGCTGGCCTGTTCGGTGCGGCTTTGAACGGTGCGGACCGCGAGATCCTTGATCAGCGCCTTGCCCCTGCGGGTCCGGCCGGTGAGCGAGGGCGCCACATAGCTGTTGGCGTTCCAGCCCACCGGAGTGGAGCCGCCGCGGTACGATCCTCTGCCCATCCGAACCAAACTCGCCAACGCGGGGCGCGGGAATAGCGGGCCGCCCGCCCGTCGAAAAGCGGGAACCTCCTGTGCGTGTTAACGAAGTCTCCTATATGCGTAGTGCGCCATGCCGACCCGCCTTCGCCCCACCCCGCTTGAATACGTCGTCGACGGCGTGCGGCTCCGCACCCAGCTCACCACCGCGGCGCTGGAACACCGGGGCGACGAGATCGCCCAGCGAAAGGCGGCGCTGGACGTCCTGAAGGCGGCGTTGTTCCGCGGGCGGATGATCGCCAAGGAGCGGTTGGAGAACGGCGCCGGCGGCATCGAGACCGCGCGCCTGCTGTCGGGCGTCACCGACGAGGTGGTCTCGGCGCTCTACGACTTCACCACCGTGCATGTCTTCCGCGCCCGCAACCCGACCGAGGGCGAGCGCCTGGCCCTGATGGCGGTGGGTGGCTACGGCCGCGGCACCCTGGCGCCGTTCTCCGACATCGATCTGCTGTTCCTGCGGCCCTACAAGCAGACCGCCCACGCCGAGAGCGTGATCGAGTTCATGCTCTACGCGCTCTGGGACCTGGGCTTCAAAGTGGGCCATGCCTCGCGGACCACCGAGGAATGCATCCGGCTCTCGCGCGAAGATTTCACCATCCGGACCTCGATCCTCGAGGCGCGGCGCATCACCGGCGACGAGGAGCTGGCGGCGGACCTGATGCGCCGGTTCCAGGGCGAGGTGGTCAAGGGCACCGGCGCCGAGTTCGTGGCCGCCAAGCTCAAGGAGCGGGACGAACGGCACGCCCGCGCCGGCGCCAGCCGCTACATGGTGGAGCCCAATATCAAGGAAGGCAAAGGCGGCCTTCGCGACCTCAACACCCTGTTCTGGATCGCCCAGTACCTGCATCCGGGCCAGTCGATCGAAAAGGTGCTGCAGCTCGAGATGTTCGCCCGCCGCGAGGTGCGCGCCTTCATCAAGGCGTCCGACTTCCTGTGGGCGGTGCGCGGGCACCTGCACTTCGCCACCGGCCGCCCCGAGGAACGGCTGAGCTTCGACCTGCAGCCCGAGATCGCCCGGCGGATGGGCTACGGCGACCGTGGCGACGCGCCCGCGGTGGAGCGGTTCATGCGCCGCTACTTCCTGATCGCCAAGGACGTGGGCGCCCTGACCCGGGTGTTCGCCGCCAAGCTGGAAGCCGACCAGGTCAAGCTGGCGCCCAAGGGCATCAGCCGCTTCATCCCGGGCCGCCAGGTCAAGCGCAAGCCACTGGCCGAGCCCGGTTTCCACGAGATCGGCGGCCGGCTCGACGTGGACCCCGGCATCTTCGAGCAGGACCCCATCAACCTGCTGCGGCTGTTCAAGATCGCCGACCAGCGGAACCTGGACCTGCACCCGGACGCCTTCACCGCCGCATCGCGCGCCATGCACCTGATCACCTCGGCGGTGCGCCGCGATCGCCATGCGGCGAAGGTGTTCCTGGACATCCTGGCGCGGGGGCGCGACCCGCGCACCACCCTGACGCTGATGACCGAGGCCGGGGTGCTGGGCCGCTACCTGCCGGAGTATGGCCGGATCGTCGCCCAGATGCAGTTCAACATGTACCACTCGTACACCGTGGACGAGCACACCCTGCGCGCGGTCGGGGCGATCGCCGACATCGCGGCGGGGCGGCTGGTGGACGACCACCCCCTGGCGACCCAGGTCATGCCGCTGATCGCCGACCGCGAGGCGCTGTTCCTGGCCATGCTGCTGCACGACACCGGCAAGGGTGGAACCGGCGGCCAGGAGGTGGCTGGCGCGCGCGCCGCGCGGCAGGCCTGCGAGCGCCTGGGCCTGGAACGGTCCAAGATCGAGCTCGTGGCCTGGCTGGTCGAGCACCACCTGGTGATGAGCGACTACGCCCAGAAGCGTGACGTCTCGGATGCGCGCACGGTGTCCGACTTCGCTGCGATCGTGCAGACGCCCGAGCGGCTGCGGCTGTTGCTGGTGCTGACCGTGGCCGACATCCGGGCGGTTGGGCCGGGTGTCTGGAACGGCTGGAAGGGCCAGCTCCTGCGCGAACTGTACGCGGCCACCGAGGCGGTGTTCCGGGGAGGGCGGGGCTCCGACACCGCGGCCGCCCTGCGCCGCTACCAGGAGAACGCCGCCTATGACGCCCGGGTGCGCCTGGCCAAGGCCCAGCCCGGCGCCGACGCCTGGGGCGACGCCATGGAGGACGCCTATTTCACGGCGTTCGGCGACGAAGAGGTGCAGATCCACGCCCGCCTGGCCGCCCTGGCCTCGAACAGCGGCGCCGGCGGGGCCGCCGAGTGCCGGATCCGCAACGACCTGAACGCGTCGGAGGTCGTGGTCGCCGCCACCGACCGCCCGCGGCTGTTCGTCGACCTTGCCGAGGCGATCACCGCAGCCGGCGCCAACATCGTCGGCGCCCGGGTCTTCACGTCGCGCGCCCACCAGGCTCTGGACGTGTTCTACGTGCAGGACGTCACCGGTCAGCCGTTCGGCGACACCGACGACCGGGTGCTCAAGAGGCTGGCCGACAGCCTGGCCGGCGCCGCCCGCGGCGAACCGCACGGCCGCGAACCGCGCCGCCAGGATCTGGGTCGCGCCGCAGCCTTCGCCATCGTGCCGACAGTGATGCTGGACAATGACGCCTCCGAGGCCGCGACGGTGGTCGAAGCCTCCGGCCGCGACCGGCCGGGCCTGCTGGCCGCTCTGGCCCGCACCCTTTCGGACGCCGGGCTGGGGATCACCTCGGCCCACATCGATGGCTATGGCGAACGCGCCGTCGACGCCTTCTACGTGGTGGACGAGACCGGCGCGAAGGTGACCGACGCGCGCAAGGGCAACGCCCTGAAGACGGCCCTGCTTTCGGCGCTCAACGCCAGCGAGACCGAGGCCGGCCAGACCCGCCGCGTCAACCTTCCCCGCGCCCGCGCCAGCGTCGCACGCTGACGATTGCGCTTGCGTTCCAGCGCGATGAGGCGTCCAAGGCGCATCGTTTCGCGTCCGATGCGCGACTAAGGACTCTCCATGCCATTCCCGACGACCCATCCGGCGCTGGCCCAGGCGCTCGGCGCCCAAGGCTATCGCGAGCCCACGCCCGTCCAGGAAGCCGTCCTGGCGGCCGAGTCCGGCCGCGACCTGCTGGTCTCGGCGCAGACCGGCTCGGGCAAGACGGTGGCGTTCGGGCTGGCCGCCGCCGAACCGCTGCTGGGCGAGGCGCCCCGCTTCGACCGCGCGGCCGCGCCGTTGGGCCTGGTGATCGCCCCCACCCGTGAACTGGCGTTGCAGGTCAGCCGCGAGCTTGAGTGGCTGTACCGCGAGGCGGGCGCCGTCATAACCACCTGCGTCGGCGGCATGGACGCGCGGCGCGAACAGCGGGCGCTGGCCATGGGCTCGCACATCGTGGTCGGCACGCCTGGTCGCCTGCGCGACCACCTGGAGCGCGGCAACCTGGACCTGGGCTCGCTGCGGGTCGTCGTCCTCGACGAAGCCGACGAGATGCTCGACATGGGCTTCCGCGAGGACCTGGAAGAGATCCTCGACACCACGCCGGCCGACCGCCGGACCTTCCTGTTCTCGGCCACGATCGCCAAGGAGATCGCCGCACTGGCCAAGCGTTACCAGCGCGACGCGGTGCGCATCGACACCATCCGGCGCGACGAGGCGCACGGCGACATCGAGTACCGGGCGGTGCGGGTCGCCCCGAACGAGATCGAGAACGCCGTCGTCAACCTGCTGCGCTACTTCGAGAGCCCCGGCGCACTGATCTTCTGTGCGACCCGCGAGCGGGTGCGCCACCTGTACGGCGCCCTGCGCGAGCGGGGCTTCGCGGTCGTCCAGCTCTCCGGCGAGCTATCGCAGAAGGAGCGGTCGGACGCCCTGCAGGCGCTGCGCGACGGCCATGCGCGCGCCTGTATCGCCACCGACGTCGCCGCCCGCGGCCTGGACCTGCCGGAACTAGGGCTGGTGATCCATGCGGACCTGCCGTCGAACACCGCCGGCCTGCTGCACCGCAGCGGCCGGACCGGCCGGGCTGGCCGCAAGGGGACCTCGGTGGTGATCGTGCCGCACACCAAGCGCCGGGTGGCCGAGCGCCTGCTGCTGCTCGCCAAGCTGGACGTCGAATGGTCGGGCGCGCCGCTGGCCGAAGAGATCCGCGCGAAGGACCAGGCCCGCCTTCTGGAAGGGCCGCTGCTGAACGAGGAGCCCTCGCCCGAGGACCTGGAGCTGGCCAAGCTCGTCCTGGCCGACCGCAGCCCCGAAGCTGTCGCCGCCGCCTTGATCCGCCTGCATCGCTCGCGCCTGCCGGAGCCCGAGGAGATGTTTGGCGATGTGCCGGATCGCGGGCCAGACCGTGGGGCCGACCGCGGTCCGCGCCCGCCGCGTCTCGATCGTGGACCGCGCGAAGAGCTGCCGGGCGTCGGCGACGGCTCTTGGTTCCGCCTGCCGGTGGGACGGTCGAAGAACGCCGACCCCAAGTGGCTGGTGCCGCTGATCTGCCGCCTGGGTCACGTGACCAAGAAGGACATCGGCGTTATCCGGATCTTCGACAACGAGACCAAGTTCGAGATCAGCAAGGAGGCCGAACCGCGCTTCCGCGAGGCCATCAAAGCCGCCTCGGACGCCGGCGAGATCCGTATCAATCCCGGCAGCGCCCCCGGCGCCGCCCCCGAACGGTCCGGCCCGCGTCCGCCCCGCCGCGACGGGCCGCGGCCGGGCGGTCCGCGCAGGGACGGCCCGCGCAACGATGGTCCCCGCAACGGCCCCCCGCCCAGGAAGGGCAAGGGAAAGCCCAACCAGGGTGGCGGATTCTAGCTCTCCGCCTTCTCCGCGGCATAGGTCAGGGAGACGAACACGTCCTCCAGGTCGGGATCCTCGGTGGAGATGTCCTTGATGTGGAGGCCGACGGCGCGGACGCCGGCCAGCACCTGTTCAACGCTGGACTGGCCTGAGCGATAGGTCACCGAGAAGCCGCCGGACTTCAGCAGCTTGGTCTCGAAGCCCGGCAGCTGCGGCGCGGCCGTCAGGGGCTCCTCCGGCGTCACCAGCACCATGCGGGTGTCCATCCGGCGCAACAGGGTGGTGGTCGGTTCGCACACCACGACCTCGCCCCGGTTGATGATCGCGATCTGGTCGCACAGCTCCTGGGCCTCTTCCAGGTAGTGGGTGGTGAGGACGATGGTCACGCCCTTGCGGTTCAGCTCCAGGACATAGTTCCAGAGCTGCCTGCGCAGCTCCACGTCGACGCCGGCGGTCGGCTCGTCCAGGATCAGCACCGGCGGGTTGTGCACCATCGCCTTGGCCACCATCAGCCGGCGCTTCATGCCGCCCGAGAGCTGGCGGACATAGGCGTTGGACTTGTCGGCAAGCCCCAGGGCAGCCAGCAGTTCGTCGCTGCGCCGCTCGGATTTCGGCACCGCGTACATGCCCGCGGCGACCTCCAGCGCTTCCTTCGGCGTGAAGAACGGGTCGGCGGCGATTTCCTGCGGAACCACGCCGATCGCCGCGCGGGCGTCACGCGGGCGCTTGTCGATGTCGCGGCCCCAGATGCTGACCGAGCCGGAGGTCTTCTGGCAAAGGCCCGCCAGGATGTTGATGAAGGTCGACTTCCCGGCGCCATTCGGCCCCAGGAGGCCGAAGATCGAGCCGCGGGGGATCGCCAGGTCCAGGCCCCTCAGCGCGCGCATTTCGGGCGTCGTCTTGGTCGCGGCGTAGGTCTTGACCAGGCCCTTGGCCTCGATCGCGTATTCCGGAAGGTTCATGAGGTCCGAA